>JAGCXX010000063.1 GCA_017961115.1 Prevotella sp.
GAGCATCTCGACAACGACCTTTTCATGATTGCCCCGGAGAAAATCGATGTCACCTGTATCGAACGGTCACGGTATTCCTATAGCACCATCATGATCAACGACGGACAGGCACACGCACTCAACCAACAAGCAACGATGTCTTTCGGATATCAGTTCTCCCGACAGTTGAAGCCCAATGCCAGCATAGACGGAAACCTGCGCTTTGCACCCTTTGTCTATGAACCCGATCTGTTCGGCTCCCAAACGGGTTACAGTGCCATCCTCTATGACGAGGTAGGAAAACGATTCGTCAAGGTGGCCGACGGCTATGATGTGGAACCCGCTCTGTTTGCCTTCAACCAACAGGAGGAAGACAATATCACCTCTTATTTTGACGTGAACCATATCGGGATGGATATGTTGTGGATGGGCAAAAATTATGGGTCTGTGGTATGTGCCGTGTTTACCGATGGCACCAAGCGTTATCTCTACCGCATGCGTTTCAATATTACGAGCACCACTACAGATGCAAGCAGCGGCGAAGAGGTTATCAACCCGCAGGTATACCGCCAGGCTATGGGAAAGGATGACTTCTCGGCGGCAACCGACGGCAACCAGGCGCAGTTCTTCGAGTGCGGACGTTATGCTGCCAACACGTTCATGTATGCCACCACTCGAAATATTTACACCTATGATTTCAATGCGAGGCGGGCAATCCTGCTCAATGACCCTTTCCCCGAGGGGGAGGAAATCACAGCCATGCGCATTTACAATGTGGAATACTACACGGCCAATCTGCAGAATGTCAGTGGCACACTGCTATATGTCGCTACATGGAATGGTACGGAGGGAAAGGTCTATGAGTTCCCCATCAACCGCACCACGCTAAGGTTCAACAACCGTGAGGATGCCGAAGGCAATCTCAAGGCACCATATCATGTGTTCACTGGTTTCGGCAAGGTGGTCGATATGTGTGTCAAACCTCAGGGAAGGGGTGATGTGGCTATTTAAAAAACTAAAACTATAATTATATGAGACGTCTTTTGCTAATGGTTTCAATGATGGCCTGCTGTCTGTCTTGGTGTCAGGCTCAGGTGAAATATGAACCAGAATATATCATTGAGGGAACGGCAGGTCAGCAAATTGTATACGACCCCACAGGTACGGTGTTGGAGAATGATACCGATATTAAGTGTGTGCTGTATATCATGCGCAATTATTGGTGGGAGGCAACTGATGTGGCTCTCACACAGACAGAGGGTAAGTGGATAGGGCGCTTCGATGTGCCCGGAGATGCCGTCTTGGTATGTGCCAAGATGATGGCGGGTGGCAAGACCGACTGGGGTTGGCCCGCTACATATGCCTCGTTTGTTCTCGACAAGAACAAGCAGAACAAGGAAGGCGCAAGGATGGGGTGGGCATTGCTGCGCACACCTGATTCTGGACTGAATCTTCCCGGTATGATGGATGCCCCGGGAGCACAACCGCTGTCCGGCGAGACACAACTGATGTGGTTTAACAATGAGTTCGCGCAATTTCCTCAGGCTCAGCCCCATGAGTTTGGCTATCTGGTGAAAACGCTGAACCGTGTGAAACCGGGTGAGAAAAAGGAACAACTGAGGCAGAATCTCACATCGTTCCTCGATGACAAAAAACTGCAACTGACCGACCAGCAGTGGAGCGATATCTACGATATTGCCTTGCGCACATTGGGTGATTCTGCCATTGCCAAACGTGTGAGGGAACGTGAGAAAAAAGATTATCCCGACGGTATCATCAGCCGCGACGAGGAACTGCTGCGCATACAAAATCTTTTTGGAAGCGTGAAGTCACGTGATGCCGATGATCCTACAGCGGCGCAGGCACAAAAGGATTTTGTACAATTCTTGAAACGATTCCCCTCTGATAAGTTTTGGAACGTCCACTCCTTCACAAGCGACCTTTTCTATTCTAAAATCTTCCGTGCTGTTATCTACGACCGTATCATGCGTGCAGACGACTATTCCAACCTTGCTACCTATATTCACGACATCCCCTTCGAGGAGATGATTGCTACCCATTGGCATGTGGCGGAGATACCTTTCATCAACCAACAGATTACAGCAGAGAAAGCACTGCCTTATTCAGAAATGCTTATCAAGGAGATTCTCAACCGTCCGCGCAACACCCATGCCATGCAACTGGTGTCGCCCAATGAGTGGAATGCCTATGTCGTAGAGAAATTTAACATGGCTCTATATGCTCACGCACGCATACTCAATGCTACGGGGCGGACTAAAGAGTCAATGAAGTATATGGAGATGGTTTACCCTTATTATTCTAAGAAAGCAGAATATGCCGACCTTTACGTCAAACTGCTCAACCAGTTGGGGCGTCAGGAAGAAGTCATCCCCTATATTAAGCAATGTGTGCCAGAAGATGCGACAACTCAGGAGATGCTCGACCTGCTGAAATCTGATTATCTGACGAACAATCCCAATGGGGATTTTGATCAATTTCTTGCCTCGCTGAAGAATGCGGAGCAAATTGAAAAGGACCGTGCCAAGGCCATAGCCGAGTTGATAGACCTTCCGGTTACATTGTTCACCCTCGACCGCATGGGAGGTGGAAAGGTTAATCTGGCTGACAAAAAGGGAAAAATCATTTTCCTCGATTTCTGGGCAACCTGGTGTGCCCCTTGCAAGGCTTCCATGCCTGGTGGTCAGATGACTGTCAATCGCTGGAAGGATAACAAAGATGTGGAATTCTATTTCATTGATACGCAAGAAACGAAGGCCGATTACCGAAAGACGGCAGAAGCCTTCATCAAGTCGAAAGACTTTACTTTCACAGTGCTCTATGACAACGGTGAGGTGGGCAAGCAAGATGAGCAGTACAAGTCTGTTGCCAGCGTGCTTCATACGTCAGGTATCCCACTCAAGGTGATTCTCGACCGGCGTGGTCACATCCGCTGGATGGGCTCAGGCTATCATGGCAGTCCGACGCAGATGGCTGATGAGATATCATATATTTTGGAGTATCTGCTCAATGAGTAGACGAAATCATCTCTGCCGCATATTGGGCATGGCAGTCGCACTCATGATGTCTGTGACATGTCATGCCTTTTCTGGATTTGTGGAGGACACCACCATTGTCTATACCTCATGTGACAGCATACAGTTGGCTGCCACCCTGGCACTGCCTGAAGGGGGACACCAACGCTATCCTGCTGTGGTATTGATGTCAGGCACAGGACAGCAGGACCGCAACTGTACGATGGCGGGGCATGTGGTTTTCAAGGAAATCTCTGATTATTTGGTCAGCAGGGGCATTGCCGTGCTCAGGACCGATGACCGTGGTATGGGAAAAAGTACTGGCAACTACAGTTATGCTACAACTGCCGACTTCGCAGCTGATGCGCTTGCTGCCGTGGCCTATCTGAAGACACGTCCCGATATCGACACTTTGCATATCGGTCTCTTGGGCCACAGCGAGGGTGGCGCATCCATTTCCATTGCCGCCTCGCAGTCACAGGATGTGGCATTCCTCATCAGCCTCTGCGGTCTGATGACAGCAGGTCTGCCTTCCGTTATTCAGCAGAATATCGACATTGTGGAGTCGTCACCCATTCCGGAAGCGGACAAGAAGCACTATCATGAAATCAATGAACGTTTGTTCCGCATGGCATACAAATACGCTGACTCCGACAGTTTGGAGCAGAAACTATATGCGGTGCACGATGAGTGGCGGCGTGACACCACCAATCAGCACATCCGCTACGGCATCTATATGTATGCGATGACAGCCACTTCTCCTTGGTATCGCTTCTTCATCCGCTATAATCCAGCTGACTATCTCTCCAAGGTCAATGTGCCTGTCTTGCTTGTCTTCGGAGGAAAGGACATCATGGTGAATGCACGCCAGAATGAGGATAGTGCGAGGCGTTGTCTGGCGCATAACAAGGATGTGGAAGTGCATGTCTTTCCACAAATCAATCATTTGCTGCTGTCATGTGAGAAAGGAACTCAGGAAGAGTATGCCTCACTCAAAGATGAGCATGTCCTTCCTGAGCTCCTTTCACTGCTCGGCAGTTGGATACATCAGCACCTGAAGTGACCAACTGCGTATAAAGGGTTACACTGTTTCCTAATCCTATAGGCTCCCCTTAATGCGTCATATCCAATATCTCATTGAGCGTGGGGTGTATCCTCACAATGTCGGCCATTTGGTCGATGGTGGCGTCCACGTTCATCAGTGAGCATACCTCCTGCACCATGTCGGCGGCGTGGGCACCATAAATGTGGCATCCGATGATGTGGCGTGTGCTGTCGGTCAGCACCTTGACCAAACCTTCTGTCTCGTCCATCGCCAATGCCTTGCCGTTGGCACGGTAATACCCTTTGTGGCACTCATATTCCATGCCTGCCTCTTTGCATGCATCCTCTGTCATGCCCACGCTTGCTGCCTCGGGATGGGTGAAGATGGCGGCAGGGATGATGTTGGTGCGGATATGGTCCTCACGACCGAGAATATTGTTCACCACATGCAGTCCCTGATAGGTGGCGGCATGGGCGAGCATCATCCGTCCGTTGACATCACCTATGGCATAGACACCTTCGGCGGTGGTGCGGTATTCCTCGTCGGTCACTATGCAGCCTCTCTCTGTTTTCACCCCGGCTTTCTCTAAGTCGAGTCCTTCGGTGCGGGCGGTGCGGCCAGTAGCCATTAGGATGAGGTCTGCTGCCACCACACCCGTCTTTCCCTTGCGCTCATACACTACACCCTCGGCGGTGATTTCCTTTACAGCCGACTGCATGAGGAAGTTCACACCACGCCGTGATATGGTTTGGCGCAACCGTTTGGCGATGTCGCTGTCGAGAGCGGGAAGGCATTCCTTCAAAAACTCCACTACAGTCACCTCGCAGCCTAAACTGTTGAAAATGGAGGCAAACTCCATCCCAATGACACCGGCACCCACGATGCACAACCGCTGCGGCAGGGTGGTGATGTCGAGCAGTTCGGTAGAGGTGACCACCCTGTTGTCATCGATGCCGGGTATGGGCAGCATCTTGGCTTTCGAACCCGTGGCGATGATAATGTTTGGTGCGGTATATTCCTCATCGTCCACAGCCACGGTCTTGCTCCCAGTAAAGCGTGCCGTTCCGCGGACGAATGTAATGCCGGGTTTGGAAAGCAAGCTCTCTACTCCCTGACGGAGCGATTCCACCACTTGTTGCTTGCGCTCCATCATACGGGCGAAGTCAATGAAATAGGAGAGACCGCTCAGTCCAAAACTTTCTGCCTTGCGCAATGTCTCAATGATTTCCGTATGGCGGCATAATGTCTTGGTGGGGATGCAGCCGCAGTTGAGACAGGTGCCGCCGGCATGAGCTTCCTCGATAATGGTTACGTTGAGACCGCCGGCAGCAGCATATTCTGCTGCACGGTAACCACCGGGACCGCTTCCTATAATGATAAGGTCTGTTGTCATTTCTTTTGAGGGTTAAAGAATGAAAGGGTTGGGGTGGTTTAACTCTGCATTTGCTTCACCGTCAGCACAGGTTTCTTCGCTGCCAGCACGTCGTCCACACGACCGATGGGGGTAGAGTGGGGGGCACTCTTCACCAATTCAGGGTCGGTGGCTGCCTCCTCAGCGATGCGGCGCATCACCTCGATGAAACCATCAATGGTGTCGATGCTCTCGCTTTCGGTCGGTTCAATCATCAGCGACTCGTGGAAGAGCAACGGGAAATAGATGGTCGGTGCATGATAGCCATAATCGAGCAGTCGCTTGGCGACATCCATGGTGGTGACACCGGTGGACTTGTCGGCGAGGCCGTCGAAGACGAACTCATGCTTGCATAATCCCTCGATGGGCAGTTTGTACACATCCTTGAGCGACTCCTTGATATAGTTGGCGTTGAGAGTGGCAAGCGGTCCTACCATGCGCACATGCTCGCGTCCTAAAGATAGGATATAAGTGTAGGCGCGGATGATAACGGCGAAATTGCCGAGGAAGGCTCCGATGTGAATGGCATCACCGTCGTTCTCGATGCGGTAATTTCCATCCTCGCAAATCACGCGGGGAGCGGGAAGGAAGGCTTCCAAACCGGCTCTGACCCCTACAGGTCCGCTGCCGGGGCCACCGCCGCCATGAGGGGTGGAGAAGGTCTTGTGCAGATTGATGTGCATCACGTCGAATCCCATGTCGCCAGGACGGCATACACCCAGCATCGGGTTGAGGTTGGCTCCGTCATAGTACATCAGTCCGCCGCACTCATGCACGAGGCGTGCGATTTCGGGGATGTCGCGCTCAAACATGCCGAGTGTGTTGGGGTTGGTCATCATCATGGCTGCCACACTGTCATCAAGCAGTCCTCTGAGGTCTTCTACATCGACACTGCCGTCGGCACGGCTCTTCACCTCCACCACTTCCAGTCCGCAGACAGCGGCGGAGGCGGGGTTGGTGCCGTGGGCGGAGTCGGGCACGATGACTTTCACGCGCTTGTCGTCGTTTCGGCTTTGGTGATAGGCACGGATAATCATCAGTCCGGTCAGTTCACCATGGGCGCCGGCAAAGGGATTGAGGGTGAACTCACTCAGTCCGGTGAGGGCTGCAAGCGACTTTTGGAGATTGTAGTACACCTCAAGTGCTCCTTGGCAGGTGGCTGCTGGCTGCAGTGGATGCAGGTTGGCAAACCCTGGCAGGGCTGCCATCTCCTCGTTGATGGTGGGGTTGTATTTCATCGTGCAACTGCCAAGGGGATAAAAGCCATTGTTCACCCCGAAGTTGTTGGCGCTTAGATTGGTGTAGTGGCGCACCACGGTGAGTTCATCACACTCTGGCAATTCGGCCTCGTTCTCGCGGCACAGTGCCTCTGGCAGATGGTGGGTGGCAATCCCCGTAGCGGGGAGTGAGTAGCCTCTGCGTCCCTTGTGTGACAGTTCGAATATCAGGTTGCCGTATAGTTTGTTGTTCATGATTGTTGTCTTTTATGGGGTAACCAATTGGATGAGTTGGTCCATCTCTTGTTGGGTGCGTTTCTCGGTGACTGCCATCATGATGGTGTGTTCGCCCACCTTGACACCGCCGAGAATACCCTTTGAGGCGAGGCGTGCGAGCAGTTCGTCTGCATTGCCGTCGTAATCGACGCAGAACTCATTGAGGAACTCCCCTCCGTAGGTAAGTCGGAAATGTCCTGTCTCTACAAGGCGGGCGGCGAGATAGTGTGCTCCGTCGCACGACCGTTGAATGGCCTCGCGTGCTCCTGCCTTGCCCATTACCGAGAGGTAGATGGTGGCCCACAGCGCCATCAGACTTTGGTTGGAGCAGATGTTAGATGTGGCTTTCTGTCGGCGGATATGCTGTTCGCGGGCCTGCAGGGTAAGGACGAACACACGCTGTCCGCGGTTGTCCTGTGTCATTCCAACGATGCGTCCGGGCATCTTGCGCATGAGTTTCTCGGTACAGCACATATAGCCCACATAAGGACCGCCAAACGACATGGGGATGCCCAAAGACTGGCCGTCGCCCACTGCGATGTCGGCACCCCATTCTCCCGGTGTGCGTAGCAGGGCGAGGTCGAGGGCTGGTGTGTTGACAATCATCAGTGCCTTCTCATTGTGGATGGCTTCGGCATATCCAGAGAAGTCCTCTATGATACCAAAATAATTGGGCTGTTGGAGCACCACTCCGGCGACACCGCCCTCTGCCAATTGCCTGAGCATGTCGTCTTTGTCGGTGGCACCGTCGCGGGTGGCGATGGTGGCAATCTCCACACCATGGAAATGGGCGTATGTGCGCACCACGGCAAGTGTTTTGGGGTCGATGGCATCAGAGACGAGCACACGGTTGGCCTTCTTGGCATTAGCTTTTGCCATGAGCATGGCCTCAGCCGTGGCGGTGCTGCCGTCATACAGGGAGGCATTGGAGATGGGCAGTCCTGTGAGTTCTGCCATCATGCTCTGCCATTCAAAGATATAGTGGAGCGTGCCTTGTGATATCTCTGCCTGATAGGGGGTGTAACTGGTGAGAAATTCAGAGCGTCCTACAATGCCAGGCACCACCGACGGCACATAATGGTCGTAGACACCTGCACCGGCGAAAATGGTCATGGGGGTATTCTGTTCACACAGGCGCTCAAAGGTCTGTCGCACCTCTGTCTCACTCATGGCTGACGGCAGGTCATAGTCTCCCTTGAAGCGGATGGCCTCGGGCACATCGTCAAAGAGGGCATCAAGTGAGTCTGCACCCACCTTCTGCAGCATCTTCTCGATGTCCTCGGGTGTGTGTGGGAAATATTTGTATGTCATGGATGGTTGGTTGGGATGGTTATTGCTCCTCGCAGAAATTCTGGTATGCCTCAGCATCCATCATATCGTCAAGTTCCGACATGTCGCTGAGCTCCACCTTGATAATCCAGTTCTCGAAAGCGTCTGTATTGATAAGTTCGGGGGAGTCTGCCAATGCCTCGTTCACCTCCACCACCGTACCGCTTACAGGTGAGATGAGGTCGCTGGCGGCCTTCACGCTCTCCACGGCTCCGAATTCCTCGCCGGCGGTCACCTCGTCGTCCTCTTCGGGCATGTCGACATATACTACGTTGCCGAGGGCATTCTGGGCATAGTCGGTGATACCGATGTAACCATAGTTTCCTTCCACGCGAACATACTCATGTGTCTCAGAATAATAGAGACCTTCGATAACTTTTGCCATAATAATTGTTGATTTTTATTGGTTATTTCTTATAATGTTTGTCATAGAAACGTTTTTTCACCACGGTACCAGGGAAGGTCTTCTTGCGAATCTGCACTTCCAGGGGCGTGCCGAGTTTGGCGTATGCCACATCGACCAGCGCCATGCACACGCTCTTGCCTGTGGAGATGGAGTTGTAGCCGGTTGTTACCTCGCCCACCTGAACCCCATCGCTCAGGACGGCATATCCGTGACGGGGAATGGCGCGGTCTTTCAGTTCGATACCGATGATACGGCGTGCCACACCTTCTGTCTTCTGTTGCAGCAGGGCCTCGCGTCCGATAAACTCTGGCTTGTCGAGTTTACAGAACATGCTCAGGCCGGCCATGACGGGCGAGATGTCTTCTGACAGTTCATCACCGTATAGCGGTAGTCCCACCTCGAAGCGCAGGGTGTCGCGGCATCCCAATCCGCAGGGCTTGCAGCGCCCGCTTGCCATGAGCAGGTCCCACTGGCGGCGGATGAAGTCATGGGAACCATACACCTCAAAGCCATCCTCTCCGGTATATCCTGTGCGGCTGACGATGACGGTCTCACCATCTGATTCGATGGTCTTCACGGTGTAGAACGCCAGTTCGCTGCATTTGATGTTGAGCACCTCTTCCATCACAGCTTCCGCTTCAGGACCCTGCACGGCTATTTGTCCGTAGTAGTCAGAGCAGTGGTCGAAAGACAGGTCATAATCATCGAGGTGTGCCTGCATCCATGCCACGTCCTTGTCGATGTTGGCAGCATTGATGACGAGGAAGAAGTCGTTCTCTCCCATGCGGTAGACGAGCAGGTCGTCGACGGTGCCGCCGTTCTCATAGCACATCATGCCGTAGAAGATTTTGCCGTCGGGTGCATTGGTGATGTCGTTGGTGAAGATGTGGTTCACATAGCGCTCTGCATCACGTCCCTTGATGCGCACCTCTCCCATGTGTGAGACGTCGAAAACACCGCAGTGCTCTCGCACGGCGTTGTGCTCATCGATGATGGAGGTGTATTGTATCGGCATGTCGAAACCGCCGAAGGGAGAGATGAGAGCACCGAGTGCCACATGTTTGTCGTATAGACAAGTCCGTTTGTTTTCCATTGTTCTTGATTTATAGTTGGTTGAAGATAATTCTAATTAGTTCGTCAGCATGAAGGTGGAGGATGATGTCGCCTAGGTCAGAGGGAAGAGCCTTGGAGAGTGCCTCCTGAGTGAGGGGGGTGCCACGCAGGTGGGCGAGGATGCCTTCCTCGATGTCGCCCACGAGGAAGAAGTCTCCCAATATGTCTGCCTTGCGGATGATGCCGCCTTTTACTTGCAGTCTGACCTCCATGTCGCCGACTCCCTCGATACGCCCTTTCTTGCGCAGTGTGTAGCGAGGGTTGTTGCCGAGGATGAACTCCTCAGTGAGGTAACCCTCCTCAATTTTCTCTATTCTTTGAATGTCATCTTCACCGAGAGTCAGTTCCTTTTCGCAGAGTGTTTGGCGGATATGATTCTTCACCTCGTCGAGAGTCATGGTGGTGTGGTCCTTGAGCAGGGCGATGTGCTGTCTCACGCTGTCTACTCCTTTGCTCTCAAGTTTGGCATGGCTGGGTGTGATGCTTGCCTCCATGTGTTGCATGTTGGTGTCGTAGAGCAGTGTGCCGTGCACGATGCTTTTGCCAGGGATGTGGTAGAAGGCGTTGCCTGATACCTTGCGCCCTTCGATAAGCACATCGTTGCGCCCTGTCGCCTTGGCTTCGATACCCATGCGGAAGAGCGTCAGCACCAATAGGTTGATATAGCGGTTGAACGTCAGCGTCACATTTTCGTCTTTCGTGATATACGAGAGCATCAAATTGCCCTTGTCGGAGTACACACAGCCTCCGCCGCTCTTGCGACGGTAGGTGGCGATGCCATGCTCACGACAGTAATCAAGGTTGACCTCGTTTTCTATCAGTTGGTTTCGTCCGAAAATGACGGTCGGTTCTACTTGCCAAAGAAAGAAAGCATCGTCAATATCCAACACTCTCGCCACATATTCTTCCATGGCGAGATAGAAAGTAAGCCGGTGCTCTTTTTTTTCAGGCAGCGAAATATAGGTCATCGATGCGCTTTTCTGCTTTGCAAATATAGCAATATTTTATGGACGAACCATCGTTTTTTCCTGAAATTTTTATCATCAAATGGCATAAAAAAACGGCGGCTTTCAGATTGTTTTCAAAACCGCCAGTTTAGATGCAATTCGTTCCTATCCCTCCTGTTTTCGTATCAGTTTTTTTGAGCCTTGACGATGATCTTGTCACCCGTTAGGTCAACCTCGAAGAGATGGGGGATGCGGACAGTCCTGCCGTTGGGGTCTTTTGCATGGCTATGGACGGACATCATCCACTGACCGTCGAATCGTTGGAAGAGCATGCTGTGCCCATAGTTGGGAGGTGTGATGGAATTGGGTTCCTGTATCCATGGACCGTCGAGCGTTCCGCTTTCAGAATAGGCCACCCCTTGTGTGTAGTCGCCAAACACCCATGATGTCCAAAGCATACCAAGCCGTCCTGTACCTGTGCGGAACAGCCAGGGACCATCTGTCACTTTGTTCCATGTCACATTACCATTTTCATCCTTCTCACGGCTCCAGGGTGAGTCGCTGGCACGGAAGAGTACGGTTGGTGAACCAATGGTGCCGCTGAAATCAGGTTTCAGTTCTATCTTCTCTATCGTTCCGTTCCAGTTTTGCAGCCATTCTCCGCAGAACACCATATATGGTTTGCCATCCGTATCGCGCCAGAATGTCCCGTCGAGGGTGGGGCGGTTGGCTGGCAGATAGGTGGCATCGCCAAAGGCGTGATATGGTCCCATTGGATTATCTGCTTGCAGTACCTGACACGCACGGCGCTCAATGACGTTGCCCCGGACGGTGTCTATCTTTACCTCGCGGTTGGTGAATGTGGCAAAATAGTAGTACTTGCCGTTGATTAGATGCAGTTCGGCTGCCCATATCATCGGACGGGGACCCATCCATGAGTCCTTGTCGAATTCTGTCACACGATACGGACCATCCCACATCTTCAGGTCCTTGCTGCGCCACATCATACCGCCTGTGCCGGTCATGTAGTACATCTGCGACTTCTTGTCGGCAAGTATGGCAGGGTCGCTTAGGCGGATGGAATTCAATGGCTTGTCAAATTCTCCTGAGGGTCGCACAAATTGGTCTTCTTCAGGCACTGCTGACCAGTTGAGACTCATGTCCCTTGCATTGGAGAAGGTGGTATAGGTTGCAAGGAGAATACCCAGCATCAATAGTTTTCTTTTCATGTTTTCTATTCTTAATTTAATAAAACATCTCGTTAAATATCACATCTTCACCATCAGTAGCAGATATATTTCCACAAGTCCCTAATTGTCCGCTCAGGGTCCCATTGGCGGTTGAACGTCCAACTGGCGGTGACGGTATGGTATTCTGGTGCCCCTTCTGCCTCGCTCAGGTTGTTGTTCATCCAAGTGCCATGCCCTCCTTCACGCGAACAGTCGTAGAAGTAGACACGCTGTCCCCATGGACAGGGGTCGAGCACCTTGTCGGTATAGGCATAGCTGATGTTGCTGTCGAGGATGTTCTTCGACATGTGGCAGGAGACGAAGAAGAACTGTGAGTCATGGTGGTAGCGCCCAAGGATGGTAGGACTGGCGGCATCGAAATAGGAATTGGTGATGACGAGTTTCTTGCTTTTGTCTCCGCGGCCGTCGTGCCACACAATGGCACGGCTGTCACCATAGAAACGGCATCTTGTGGCATAGCACCATCCCCTCGGGCATAGGAAGTCAACACCAGGACAGCGCAGCGACAAGTCGGCATGGTAATACATGCCGTTGCCTGAGGGTGCCCAAAGCGAGAGGGCATCATTGCCGTCTGCCCAGATGTTGCAGTTGACGATGATGGTGCGTGTGGCCCTTCCGAAGACAGCCATCTGATGTCGTGTGGTGTTCTCTACAGTCGTACCGTAGTTGTTGTAGATGGTCATGCCGCTGATGATGCAGTCGTCTGCTCCTTCTTGCAGCACCACCACGCCATTGCCCACAGGTTTTCCTTCGTATTCCGTAATCTTTTGCGTCTCTTTTGTCTCTGCCATGACAAGGATGGTGCTGTCACGGTCTTCGCCTACCAACACGATGTGTGGTCGGCAGATGATGACTTTTTGGGTATAGGTGCCTTTGCGGAGAAAAATGGTGTAAGGCTTGTTGTTGTCCTGAGGTACTTTGTCGATAACTGCCTGAATGGATTCACCAGGACTGACGACGGCGTTGAATAGAACTGGGTTGGTCTTCACGGGTTCAAACAGTTTGAGCAGTCCGTTCTCATTTGCCCCTTTGGTCGACAGGTTGATGGATACTTTATGCAAGGGGTCGTGTTTGTCTGCCCATTGTGAGTAGGTGTCATAAAGTGAAGCAGCCCGGTCGCCATACCAAGCGTAGCCATTGCGGCGCTCCGAACCGATGTCCTCAAGCCGCTGTCGGGGAATGCCGTCACGGTCGCAAACGAAGGGTTTGGTATGTTCCAGGTCGTAGTAGCGTGCCCATAATGGGTTGCCATTGGGGTCTTCCACCAACCGGACATCACGTTCGCCTGATGTTCTAGAGAATGTGCGCTCCAGGCGCAGTCCTGTCAATTTGTAGGTGTCAAACCATCTCATGGCGGCGTGTATGGCCCGTTTCACTTGGTCATTGGGATGGGGGAGTGACATGAGCAGACCGACAATGGAGGCACTCTCCTGCGAACAGAAAGAGGGAAGTTCGAAAGCCCTTGCTGAAACGGGCAAAAAAGTCTCGCCATCATGTTGTTGGCACCATACAGTGAGTTGGTCGCCAACGCGTATTTGAGTCTTTAGGATGCAGTCCACCCCTTTGTCGAAAGCCTTGCTTGCCCTTTTGCGGAGTTCACTGGTGGTTAGGGCAGGTTCAAAGGGCACTTTTGCTTCAGCCACCTCACGCAGCAGGAGCATGGTGTTGACCATGGCATCATCGTTGTAAGTGATATGCACTTGGTAACCATGGGGATTGGGCCAGAACTGGGGCCACCCACCATTGTCATACTGTCCGGAGAGCAAGTACTCCACTGCCTTGCAGAACGACTCACGCACTTGTTGGTCGTGGGTGGCGTGGTAGAGTCGGGCGAGAAAATGCATCTGGATGTTGGTGGCGTCATTGTCCGTGGTGGAGTCATCGGTGCGTTGCTTGTCGGCAAGCACTGCCTCTCGTTGGGCTTGGGTAAGCGGACTAACCATGTTGATGTTTTTTGGCCACCCACCAGTCACACGTTGGTAGAGCATCAGTTGCTCGCCAATGCGCCGTGCCTCGTCAGTCTTGAAAAACGTTTCGTCGGTTTGTCTCAGGATGTGTTTCCACTGTTGGCTGTGAACTTGTGCAGATGACAGGGATGCAGCCATCCAAGTGTAAAGAAACAATAATAGGGTGAGTGATTTTCTTGGAGTAGTAGTCATGTTTTAAGTGTTTGTTTTATTAGTTTGTTGCTTTTCTGTCAGATATTTCCAATAGCGGCGGGGCATGTCGTTGAGTTGTTTGCGGGGATTCAGGCGCTCACGTATGCAGATGGCTTTGAAGTAGGTTCGCCAGAGGTCTTGAAGCAGATGGTCATCGCTGCTGAGGAGGTCGTCAGAGAGTTTGCCGTCGACGAGAGAGAAGGGAACTGATGCCTCGTCTTCGAAAGAGACACGGATGGGGAGCGAGTTTCCGTCATAGTGATAACCGTAATGGCGATGGGCATCATAGATGAGCCATGGTTGGTCGTTGAAACGGTCATGGAAATGATTGATGATAAGAGGCAGCACATTGTGGTCGGGTGAGATGACGGCGAGATAGGTGCCGTCTTTTGCCTTTTGAAAGCGCACGAACTGCATCATGCGGTGGGCTTCATGCGCCACACGGCGTGCTATCTGCGTCACGGTCAGTACATCATGGTCGGCATAGTTGCGCACCACTTCGCATCCCTGGTGGAACACCTTGTTGATGAGCATGAACAGCGGTTGCCACAGTTCTGACTGTTCCGACAGCAGGCTGGTGGTAATCATCCGCATAGCTTCCCGAGGCAGTTTTTTCTCCAGTCCTGTCCACACACGGCGGGCTTTCTCGTCGTCAGTGGTCACTTGGTATACACGTTCACAAAACAGGGGTAGTACATCACCGCCCGTAAGAAGTTGCTCAGGTTCTTCTTTTAGGAAAAAGGCATCGAACACAGCCGTGAGCAAACCCTCCATCGTTCCGTCAAACACGTATACCGTCATTCCTCAAACTCCAGTTTAAGTTGTTTTTCATCTGCCGCCCTTTTACGCTGCGCTTTCGACACGAGCAGCGGACGTAGTCGTTCTGGGTGCAGTTCATTGATGCCCACGATGGGTTGTGAGTATGCCGAGGTCAGTTCGCCACAGGTAATGAAATACTTGGCCTTCTTCATCACCACGCCCATCTTCTTCAGATGATAGGAGGTCAGGCGCCCTGAGCGGCGGGCGTTGACGATGAGCCATGCCGACTTGGTGCCGAGACCAGGTACACGAAGCAATTGCTCGTAGTCGGCGGTATTGATGTCAACAGGGAAGTATTCGGGATGGCGAAGTGCCCAAGCCAGTTTGGGGTCTATCTCCAAGTCGAGGTGGGTGTGTTGGTCATCCACAATCTCATCCACCGTGAAGTGATAGAACCGCAACAGCCAGTCTGCTTGATACAGGCGGTTCTCACGGACGAGAGGCGGTTGCTTCAAGATGGGTAGGCGAGGGTCATAGGTGTTCACGCTGACGTATCCTGAATAATAGACGCGTCGCATCTGTGCCTGACCATATAGCGATGATGACATCTGGAGAATGTCGCGGTCGGTCTCACTGGTTGCCCCGACAATCATCTGTGTCGACTGCCCGGCGGGAACGAAGCGTGGTGCATGACGGAACTTGCGTCGCTCCTCCTTGTTCTCCAAGATGCCCTGACGGATAATCTGCATGGGTTGGAACACGCTCTGGTGGTCTTTCTCTGGTGCGAGCAGTTTGAGCGACTCCTCCCTTGGAATCTCGATATTCACACTCATACGGTCTGCCCATTTGCCAGCCTCTGCAAGAAGTTCCTGTGATGCTCCGGGGATGCTCTTCAAGTGGATGTAACCATTGAAACGGTGCACAGTTCTTAGGTCGCGGACGATGGCCACCAGACGCTCCATCGTGTAGTCAGGTGAGCGTACCACACCACTCGAGAGAAACAGTCCCTCGATATAGTTGCGGCGGTAGAACTCCATCGTGATTTCTTCTAATTCCGACACTGAGAGTGTGGCACGTTGGATATCGTTTGAACGGCGGTTGATACAATAGGCGCAGTCATACATGCAGTAGTTGGTGAGCATCACTTTCAAGAGGGAGATGCAGCGCCCGTCGTCAGCGAAAGAGTGACAGATGCCCACACCGCCAACAGTGTTGCCAACCATACCCTTTTGACCGCTGCGCACAGTACCGCTCGACGAGCACGACACATCGTATTTCGCCGATTCTGCCAGTATCCGCAGACGTTCCATGGTTCTCTCAGTCAGCATTGTTGGTTGGTTATAGGTGGCTTTTTAATCAAAACGAAGCCGTAGATTATTTTACTGATGCTTATCTTCTTTAACGATAACCACATTCATCCGTTCAATCTCAATATTCTCCCATACATGTTCCACTACATATGGTTCATGAGCAAGGTATTCATCAAGTTCCTCTCGGTTTTGAAATTCCATGACAAGTAAAGAACCTTTCATCTTTCCTTCATCATCTAACAAACCGCCGGCACAAATGACATGATTTCTCATTTTTTCCATGCCTTCCAAATGGCGGGGGCGTACCTCCATCCTTTTGTCCAGCATTCCTTCTCCGTCATATGCTTTTATAACAAATTGCATCATAAGCGTCTTTCTTATTGCCGATTCATCAAATTCGTTGTAAAGGTATAACTTTTATGTGAGAATGCCAAATTTTAGGTGTCTTCATTTACTTGGATAATCAATCCATAAAAGTTGGAAAGACGAAGATGGTGAAATACCGAGTGGCAAATATCTCCTAATGTAGACTTTTTATTGTCAAAGTGGTGAGTTTTTTTACAATTGTGTAAAGATAGTATGCAATAATGCTTATCTTTGTCCCAATATTCCATTTTGATACAACAATTATAGGTGGAATTGGAAACCTCAATCTTTTAAACACATGGAAAGTGCCATCAACGGATATTACAAACTCTCGTGGAGGGAGCGCATCGGCTTTTGTTCGGGCGACCTGGCTCAGAACCTGATATATCAGACCGTAAGTATCTGGCTGCTGTTTTACTACAACAATGTTTACGGGCTGGATTCAGCCGTAGTGGCTGTGATGTTCCTTGTAGTCCGTTTTATCGATGTGATATGGGATCCGATGGTGGGGGCTTTTGTCGACAAGTCTCATCCCCGATGGGGCAAATACCGCTCATGGCTTCTCATCGGCGGAATCCCTCTCGCTGCTTTTGCCATTCTGTGTTTTTGGAATGGTTTTAGCGGGTCGCTGCTCTATGCCTACGTCACCTATGTGGGGCTGAGCATGTGTTTCACATTGATTAATGTACCTTATGGGGCACTTGGCTCATCGCTCACACGCGATACGGATGAGATAACTATCCTTACCAGTGTTCGCATGATAATGGCGAATCTGGCTGGTCTGATTATCAAGACCTTGCCTCTCGTAATAGCCATTTTTGCTCCCAAGGTGCTTAATGAGCAGACCGGCAAGATGGAGGCAGTCTATAATACTCCAGCGGCGGGAAGAGCATGGCTGATAACCATGAGCATATTCGCGTTGGTTGGACTGGTGTTGCTCATCGTCACTTTTTTTGAGAGCAAGGAGCGTATTGTGATGGACAAGAGCGAGACGGCAGGGGTAAAAGTGAGCGATTTATGGATGGAACTGGTTAGAAACCGTCCGCTCAGGGTGCTGTCTTTCTTCTTTATCATCGCATTCACAACCATGAGCATTAGCAATGCGGCAGACTCATATTTTATGACCTTCAATATGCATGCCACTCCATTTATGACCACCGTGTTCATGTGGCTCGGCACTATTCCGGCGTTCATCTTCCTGCCTTTGGTACCTGCCATTAAACGAAGGATAGGGAAGAATGGGATGTTCCGAATGTTTCTTGGGATATCTATAGCAGCCATGTTGCTCATGTACCTTATCATGTCCATCCCGAGTCTCAAGGCGTGCACCACACTGCTTTTCGTGGTACAGTTCGTCAAGAGTGTGGGAGTGCTTGTGGCTACCGGCTATATGTGGGCACTTGTTCCCGAGGTGGTGACCTACAGCGAGTTCGCGTCGGGCAAGCGTGTGGCAGGCATAGTCAATGCCCTTATCTGCATATTCATGAAGGCTGGAATGGCTCTTGGTGGAGTAATTCCCGGATTGGTTTTGGCTTGGGTGGGATTTAAGGCGGGTGAGTCCGTTCAGACTCCGATGGCAGAACAAGGCATTCTTTGGCTCGTCACCCTTATTCCTGCTGCCCTGTTCGTAATGGCTATTTATGTGATAGGAAAGTACGAACTGACCGATGCCAAGATGGACGAGATTAATGCAGCAGTAAGCCGGAAGACGAAAGAGTAAATATTAAAAAAACAAGATTAAAGATATGCAACTTACATCTAATTCTGACAAGATAACGAGAGATTATTTTGACTCTCTTTTGATAGAGACCCGATATTTGGATGCCGACATCCCTTCCACTCAGATGACGCTGTTCGGAGAGTCTTTCCGCACTCCGGTTATGACGGCCGCACTGTCACATCTGCATAATACAGCACAGGATGGGATGACAGTCTATGCCCGGGCTGCTGCCCTAAGTGGAGCAGTGCATTGGGTGGGGATGGGCAGTGAAACCGAACTTGAGGAGATTGTGGCCACCGGTGCCAGAACCATCAAAATCATCAAGCCCCATGCCGACAATCAGGTGGTGTTCCGCAAGATTGAGCATGCTGTCAGGGTGGGCTGCATGGCTGTGGGAATGGACATTGACCATGCCTTCAATTCTGAGGGTGGGTATGACAATGTGTTCGGACTGCCCATGAAAGCAAAGACAACGGAAGAACTGACTGAGTTTGTGCAGGCTTCCGGAGTGCCGTTTGTCGTGAAAGGCGTGCTCAGTCCGCATGATGCAGAGAAATGTCTCAAGGCTGGATGTGCGGGTATAGTGGTGTCTCATCATCACGGCATGGTTCAATATGCCGTGCCGCCGCTGATGGTGCTTCACGATATCCTGTCGGCAACTGGAGGCAGCGTGCCGGTGTTTGTGGATTGTGGTATAGAGAGCGGAATGGATGCATACAAGTGTCTTGCACTCGGTGCCAAGGCTGTGTCGGTAGGGCGTCATCTGATGCCGCTGCTTAAGGGAGGAGCAGAAGCAGTTGCACAAAGGATAGACGAGATGACGGCCGAATTGGCGGGAGTGATGGCACGTACTGGCGTGAGTTCACTGGATAAAATTGATTCATCAATCATTCATAGGAGGGCGTTCTGATGTTTTTGGGCATTTCATCATCTTTGGAGCATGGCTCACCAGAAGAATGGGCCTCTAAGCACAAGGCCCTTGGACTTGAGGCCGTGGTTTTTCCCGTGAACAGCAATGATGGCGAGGATACAATCATGGCATATAAGAAGGCAGCCGATGAGGCAGGCCTCACAATAGCCGAAGTGGGAGTGTGGCGCAACACATTGGCTGCTGACCCTGATGAGCGCAGACATTGGATGGACTATGCCATCGAACAGCTCCGTATGGCCGATGCCATCGGTGCCGCATGCTGCGTAAATGTGGTGGGGACTCCTTATGGCCCGCGCTGGGATGGTGGTTATCGCGACAACTTCAGCCGCGAACTGTGGGACATGGCTGTCAGGATGATAAGGCAAATCATCGACTCTGCCCGTCCGACACACACCAAGTTCTGCATAGAGACTATGCCATGGATGATACCGGGCAGCCCTGATGAGTATCTTCGACTGATAGAGGATGTCGATCGTCCGGAGTTTGGTACCCACCTTGATGTGGTGAATATGATCACCACACCAAGAAGGTACTTCTACAATGATGAGTTTCTGAGGGAGTGTTTCCAAAAACTACATGGAACCATAGTAAGCTGCCATTTGAAAGACATCATGTTGAAGCAGGAATACACTTTCCAACTTCAGGAGTGCGCCTGTGGCGAAGGTACGTTGGATATTGAATTATACGCACAATTGGCCACAGCCGAGAATCCTCACATGCCTATGATTATCGAGCACTTGTCTACCGATGAGGAATATGTGGCGAGTGTTCAGTATGTACGGGAGAGATTGAGCAAATGCTGGGATGCCAGCACCAGGAACATATAATGAGAAGAACCGCCGCCCATCACATATTCCGTCTGCTGCCAGAGATAGGGAAACTCTAATAACTCTGGGAAGTCAGGACGAATCAAGGCTGTACCAGAGACAACTCCCCCGGGAATATACGACCAGTCGGCACGGTTGGCACCGTAGGCTACAGTAGCAGAACGGGCTCCCACACCAGAGGCGAAAGAGGAGGTGTTGCTGCCAGGGTGGCAACCAAGGACGAAGTGGAGGGCATTGTAAACGGTCTCTTTGGGGAAGACGTCGGGGAAGATGCTTGCCAGATAGTAATACTCAAAACCAAAGCGCTGGATGTCCCATCCTGCTCCCCAGATACTGGGACTGTAGGGAACGCCATAGGGCGTGGCTGCCGTCTGTTTGTCCAACTGCTCCTTGTATTTGGGCAGGGCGGCACGGAAGGCGGCAATAAAACTCTTGACGCGCTTGTCCTTTGACCCAGACAGATGCTTGACCAACCGGGCTGTAATCCAACCAGAGCGACCGATGCTCATGCTGTTGGTGAGCATCGCCTGGTTGCTCAGAATGAAGTCCAGGTATTCCGCCTGCTGCGTGGTGAGGTAGAGTTCGATGGCCGCTTGCATCTTGAACATGTTGGAGCGCGCATCGGTAGGCATATTGTCGTAAATGCTCTTGGCAATGTCGAGGCATTCCTTGCTCAGGACATCGTTGAAGCCGCGGAGCACCCTTGCCACACCAGCCAACTGTGCGGCTGTGGTGATTTCTCGGGATGGGTTGTTTTCTGTGAATATCCAACGGTCGTCATCATTTCCGATTTTTCCGTCAGTCATCGACGATGCGTCGCCCAAAAGCACATATTGGCGAAGCTTGTTGCAGATGATGCCACGGTAGAGCCGTCCCAGCGCCTGATAGGAACGCACCACCGTCAGCGCACCATTCTCTACCTGTTGCAGAATGTCATTCTTGCCGTCGGACTGATGAATTTCTGTTTGGTGGTCTTCTTGACTGATAGTAGTTACGTCGATGTCGGGATGGAAAGCCTCATAGGCCAAACCAAGGATATACGACTCTCCAATCTGTGACTCTACACGCAGGTCGAAGTCGCCGGCATCATGCCAGCCTCCAATGTTCACTCCTGGCACAATGTCACCCCCTGCGTATTTCGAGAGCCCTGGCTTTTGCACATAACCATCAAAGAGATTGCCCACTATAGCCATCCTTGCGTCGTCCATGTGGCAGGCATCGTGCCACACTCGGTATTTCTCGCTGACGCGCATATGGCACATCTGAACGGGGAGGAAATATTCGACGACGGGCTGCCATACACCGCGGTCGTAGATGTTGCTGTCGATGCGGAAGACGGATGACACAGAGGTGCTGTACTTGATTTTGTAGAGTCCGGGTGCCTTGATGTCACTGAAGTCTGCCGTCAGGTAGTTGTAGCGCAGAAATCTGCCCCATACCGATGGTTGCATGCGCTTTACAGTGTGCTCGCCGTCGGCCTTGATTTGTATGAGCTCAGCTTGAAACTGCTGACTGTCGCGGCGGTCGGTCTCGATGATGGCGCGTTTCTGTTGGTTGATATGATAACCCACTTGTGAAGTCTGGATTACGGGTTGGTAGGTCCAGTCACTCACCACATTAGGCGTGATGACCCATTCGACTGCATTCTTGGTGGCTCCCGCCTTGATTTCGCTGCGCAGTACAAACCAACCGTTGTTGTGGTTCATCCTGCCGTCGTAAAGCTTCAGGTCACCGGTTTTGGATTCTATGGTCAGACGGCTGTAGGGGTCGTCGGGCTGGGAGGTGAACACGCGTCCCGTGGCATAGGGTAGGGCAATCACATCATCGGCAATCAGCGGACTGTATCCGTTGCCGTTGAGTTGTCTGATGTCGGCCTTGTCGCCCTTGCCGGTAAAAAAGTCACCTGTATGGAGGATGTTGGGCGATGTGGTTTCAAGGGGTGTGTTGGGTTGCTGGGGATAGATGCCCGACTGCTCGTCCATGAGCCATGGTTTGCCAAACAGTCTGCCGGGGAAGAACTCCAAGTTGAATCCCACCTTTCCAACTAAGAAGTCGGGAACAGGTTTGTCGAGGTCGACGGTGACGATAATGCTTTTTCCCTCACTTCTTACCTTTACTTGGTAGTTGAACTGATAGTCAGGATAGACCATGGGGTTGAAACCCGTCAGATGTCGTGAGGAGTCGGGATAGCAGAGGTTGGTGGTGATGCAGTTGCCTTCAGCGTTCCTGCTCAGTTGCTTGGGAACAGGTTGCCACTGTCCGGGGGTGGCCTCCAAGCGGATATCGCCGTTGGTGGCGACACGCTGTCCGTTCATGATGACGCAGACACCACCTTGGTGGCCTTCGGGGTAGAAATCGCTGAATGCCATCACGTCCACGCCCTTGCTGTTGAAATAGCCTTCGGGAAGCAGTTGGAAATCTTGTGCAGCCAACGGTTGGAAAAGGGCAATCAATAGAGTAATAGAAAGAATATGTTTCATTTTCTTGGGAGATAAAGTTAGTTCATAGTTCAGTATTCAAAGTTGAGAGTTGTAGAGAGATACTCCCAACCCATAAGGGCTGGGAGCATTGTTGGTTTTATGCCATCAGATAGGCCTTGAAATCTTCGAAGTGTCGTGTCATGGGCACACTTTGCTTCTCACCGCGCATGAAAGCAGCGAGGCGGTCGGGGATGGCAATATCGATTCCCAGTATCTCATCTACCTTTTCTTTGAATTTCGCGGGATGGGCTGTCTCACCAAAGACACCGACCTCACCCTCGCGCAACTGCTCGCGGAGGGCGCGATAGCCGCAGGCTCCATGGGGGTCGAGCACATATCCCGTTCGGGCATAGCACTCTCGCATAGTCTCGCGGATGTCGTCATCGCTGTAGGTGGCTCCGCTGATATAGGAGGTGATGCGCTCGTGGCTTCCTCCGTAAAGATCATAGACGCGGGCAAAATTGCTTGGGTCGCCCACATCCATCGCATTGGCAAGAGTTTGGATGCTGGCTTTGGGTTCGTAGAGACCTGTCTGCAGGTAATTGTAGAAAATGTCGTTGGCATTGTTGGCGGCGATGAAGCGTGTGATGGGCAGTCCCATCTCGGCACCGAAGAGTCCGGCAGTGATGTTGCCGAAGTTGCCGCTGGGCACACACATCACCATCTTCTCAGCGAGACCGAGGGCTTTCATCCGAGCATAAGCGTTGAAGTAATAGAACGCCTGGGGCAGGAAGCGTGCCACATTGATGGAGTTGGCGCTGGTGAGACGGCGGCGTGTGTTGAGGTCGGGGTCGAGGAAGGCTTGCTTCACCAAGGACTGGCAGTCGTCGAATACCCCGTCAACTTCGATGGCGGTTATGTTTTGTCCCAGTGTGGTGAACTGGCATTCCTGGATGGGACTGACCTTGCCCTTGGGGTAGAGCACATAGACATGGATGCCGTCGACACCAAGGAAACCGTTGGCGACAGCCGAGCCCGTGTCGCCGCTGGTGGCAACGAGCACGTCTACCTGTCCTGCACTTTCCTGATGGATGAAATATTGAAGGAGACGTGCCATGAAACGGGCACCGACATCCTTGAATGCCAAGGTGGGACCATGAAAGAGTTCGAGGGAATAGATGTTGTCGTCTACCTTCATGACAGGGCAGTCGAAAGACAGTGTGTCATATACGATGTGGCGAAGTGCTTCTGCTTCCACGTCCTCGCCAAAGAATGCGTCGGCGACGGTGTATGCGATTTCCTGAAACGACATCTTGTCGATGTTGTCGAAAAATGTCTTGGGGAGTTGCTTGATGTGCTCAGGCATGTAGAGCCCCCGGTCTCCAGCGAGACCCTTGACGACAGCCTCATGAAGCGTGGCAGTCGGTGCCTTGTGGTTGGTGCTGTAGTATTTCATTCTTAATCTTCAATTTTCAATCTACAATTATCAATCTAAATCATGCGTTCATCAATGCTTGCATGAATTGCTCGAGTCGGAGGAGTCCGTAGGCGCCGCCCACACAACTCACCTCGTCGTAGGTGGTCACGCTATCAGGTTGGATGCTGCGATGCCAAATGGCGAAGGGCACCGGCTCGCTGACATGGATACGCATCTCCACAGGGGTGGGATGGTCGGGCAGGACGGCGATGCAGACGGGCGCATCCCAGGTTTTCACCTCATTGTAAATAGGGCGGACAATTCGTTGGTCGAGGTATTCGATGGTGCGAATCTTCAGGTCGAGGTCACCATCATGTCCTGCCTCATCGCTTGCCTCCACATGAAGGAAGACGAAGTCCTCTTTCCGCAGGGCCTCGATGGCGGCCTGTGCTTTCCCTTCGTAGTTGGTGTCGGAAAGTCCTGTGGCACCTTCCACCTCAATGATGCGCAATCCGGCATAATGACCGATGCCCTTGATGAGGTCGACGGCGGAGATGACACTGCCCGATTTCACTTGGGGGAACATATCGCTGATGGTCTGCATCGACGGACGGTATCCGGGACTCCATGGCCAGATAGAGTTGGCTTCGTCATGACCTTTGGCGCGACGGGCAAGATTGATGGGGTGTTCTGCAAGGAGTTGCTGGGAGCGCACGATAAGGTCGTTGATGAGGTCTGCTGTTTGCTGTGGCGTGAGCCGTCCTTCTTCATGGATGTCCTCAAAACCCTCTTCTGGCTTCACCAGAAGCGGTTGCCATGGCTCGTCGGGATGGTCATGAGGCGGTGAGCAGGTAATGTGCTTGCTGCCGCCGCGGATGACCAGAAGGTGGCGGTATTGGATGCCGGTGATGAACTGTACGCGGTCGTTGCTGAGGTGCTGGTCAAGAAAGTGGATGAGTACATCTGCATCACTTGTCGACAAATGACCACCATGGTGGTTCTTGATACGTCCGTCGGCGAGGCAGATGATGTTGCAACGTATAGCCATGTCGTCAGGGCGCATCTCGTAGCCGATAGAGGCTGCCTCAAGTGGACCACGACCCTCATACACCTTGTTGAGATCGTAGCCCATGATGGCGGTGTTGGCAACCTCCGAACCCGGTGGAAAACCATCGGGGACGGTGATAAGACGTCCTGTTCGCCCCTTGCAGGCAAGCAAATCCATAAAGGGAGTGTCTGCATATTGGAGCGGTGTCTTTCCTCCGATGCGGGCAACAGCATGGTCTGCCATCCCGTCGCCGAGTATGATGATATGTTTCATACGGTCAGATGTTGGCGATGCTCATGATGTTGGCAAACACACCGGCGGCGGTGACACTCGCACCGGCACCATAGCCTTGGATAAGCATGGGGAACTCACGGTAGCGCTCGGTGGTGAGCATAACGATATTGTTGCTGCCCTGGAGGTTGTAGAAAGGATGGCCCTGTGGCACCTCCTGCAAGGCGACATTGGTTTTGCCGTGGTCCATGGTCGCCACAAAGCGCCAGCGCTTGCCCTCTGCCTCCAACTGCTTGCGGCGGGCCTCAAAGTCGGCGTCGAGATTGGGAAGACGTTTCCAGAATTCGTCAAGGCTGCCGGTGAAGTAGTCATCGGGCACAAAGAGACGTTTCTCTACATCTTCCTGTTCCACCTGGTAGCCAGCCTCGCGGGTGAGGATGACGAGCTTGCGCACTACGTCGGTGCCGCTTAGGTCAATGCGGGGGTCGGGTTCACTGTATCCCTTTTCTTTGGCTTCGCGCACGGTCTGCGAGAAGGGCACCTCGGCGGATATGGCGTTGAATATATAGTTGAGTGTGCCGCTGAGCACTGCCTCTATCTTGAGAATTTTGTCGCCTGAATTGCATAGGTCGTTGATGGTGCCGATGATGGGCAGACCTGCCCCCACGTTGGTCTCATAGCGGAACTTCACACCTCGCTGCAGGGCGGTGCGCTTCAGCTGGCGGTAGGTGTCGTAGTCCGAAGAGGCAGCTATCTTATTGGCGGCGACGATGCTGATGTTGTGCTCCAGGAATGTTTGGTAGAGGGCGGACACCTCACGGCTGGCGGTGCAGTCGACGAATACACTGTTGAAGATGTTCATGCCAATGACCTCATTGTGCAAACGCTTGATGTCGCTGGGCTCAGATGCGGCCAACAGTGCCTTGTAGTTGTCGAGGTCAATGCCATCGCGGGTAAAGATGCCTTTTTTTGAACTGGCAATGCCCACCACATTGAGTTTCAGACGGCTGCTCTCTTTCAGTTGGTCATACTGCGAGCGGATTTGCTCGATGAGTTTGCTGCCCACGGTTCCTGTACCGCATATGAAAAGGTTGAGCACCTTATATTCGGAGAGGAAGAAGGAGTCGTGGATGACGTTGAGCGATTTGCGCAGGAATCGTCCCTCGACGACGAAGGAGATGTTGGTCTCTGACGCACCTTGGGCACAGGCAATCACGCTGATGCCGCTGCGGCCGAGGGTACCGAACAACTTGCCTGCAATACCAGGGGTATGCTTCATGTTCTCACCCACAATGGCAATGGTGGCCAAACCACTTTCGGCATGCATGGGAAACATGGCGCCCGTCTCAATCTCTTTGGCGAACTCCGCGTTGAGCACGTCGACAGCTGACTGTGCATCGACGTCCTGCACACCGATGGAGGTGGAGTTCTCCGATGAGGCTTGTGACACCATGAACACTGATATGCCGTTGGCGGCAAGGGCGGAGAAAATGCGGCGGTTGACGCCAATCACACCTACCATGGAGAGACCGGTGACGGTGATGAGTGTAGTGCCGCTGATGCTGGAGATGCCCTTGATGGGTTTCTGGTCATTGGCTATCTTGTCCTTTATGATGGTGCCGGTGCCAGTGGGGTTGAACGTGTTTTTTACCAATATGGGAATGTTCTTCACACATACTGGGTATATCGTGGGAGGATAGATGACCTTTGCACCGAAGTTGCAAAGTTCCATCGCCTCCACATAACTTAGTTCATTGATGGTGTAGGCAGTCTTGATGACCTTCGGGTCGGCGGTCATGAACCCGTCGACATCAGTCCATATCTCCAAGCACTCGGCATCGAGGGCGGCGGCAATGATGGCGGATGTGTAGTCGCTGCCACCACGTCCAAGATTGGTCACCTCACGGGTGTCGCGGTCGCGGCTGATGAAGCCGGGGACGAGCGAAACGCGGGGTAGGTCGGCAAAGGCCTCGCGCACCAACTGGTTGGTCAGTTCGCTGTCGAGCGTGTGCTTGCCGTTTTTGCGGAAGGTCTTGATGAACTCGCGGGAATCATACCACTTGGCACCTTTGATGAGTGTGGCAACGATGTTGCTGCTCAGACGCTCGCCATAACTGACGATAGCGTCGAGTGTCTTCTCACTGAGGTCATGAATAAGATATACTCCGAAGAAGATGCTCTTCAACTGCTCGAAAAGAGAGTCAATGGTGGTGAAGAGCTGCTCGCGCTTGCGGGGCTCGGTGATGATGGTGTCAATCATCTGATGGTGGCGGTCCACCATGTCCTGAAACTCATCGCGATAGCGCTCGTCGCCTTTCAGGGCGAGTTGTGAGGTGGCTATCAACTTGTCGGTGATGCCACTTAAGGCACTCACGACCACTACTACTGGTTGGCGGCGCGACTCTGTCTCTACAATGCGCTTTAAACTAAGAATACTTTTTACGGAACCCACGGATGTTCCGCCGAATTTTAATACTTTCATTGTTTATTGTTGCATTTGGCACCCCAATACAAATGGGGCTTATTCCATAATTCGCGGCAAAATTACTAATAATCGGCGAAAATTCATTCTTACTTTCAGATTTTTCATACGAAATACGTTTCTTTTTCGTTTAAAATGAGTATTTTTGCGCTATCAAACTGCTATCTGCTTATTACCCATGAAAATCATTGACGCACACAGCCATTTGTGGCTTAGGCAAGACACCTCGTGGAACGGTATGAAAATCAGTCCTTTACCCAACGGACGGAGCATGTTCCTCGGCGAGGAGGTGCAGATGTTGCCCCCATTCATGATCGACGGAAAGAATACCGCCGAAGTGTTTATCTCCAATATGAACTATGCGCAAGTGTCGGCGGCTGTCGTTGTACAGGAGTTCATCGATGGACAGCAAAACGAGTACCTTGACGTGGTGAGAAGACAATACCATGACCGATTCTTCGTATGCGGCATGGCTGACTACCTGCACCCAGGGTTCTTCGCTGAGGCTGCTGACCTCATCGACAGTGGCTTCCCGGGCATCGCCATTCCCGCCCACCGTATCATCACTGACAAGAAAAGGGTGATGCTCAATTCTGAGGAGATGATGCGTATGTTCAAACTCATGGAGGAAAGGGGTGTCATCCTCTCCATCACCTTGGCAGACGGAGACACTCAGGTAGCGGAGATGCGAGAGGTCATCCAGGAGTGTCCTCGGTTGAAGATAGCGGTCGGACATTTCGGTATGCCTACAAGAGAGGGATGGCATGAGCAACTCAGCCTCGCCCGCTACGAAAATGTGATGATGGAGTCGGGTGGTATCACTTGGCTCTACAATGCAGAGTTCTACCCCTTCCCCTCTGCCATCAGGGCAATACGGGAGGCCATCGACCAAGTGGGTGTTGAGAAGCTGATGTGGGGCAGCGATTATCCTCGCACCATCACCGCCATCACTTATCGCATGTCGTATGACTTCGTCAGCAAGAGCACCGAACTCACTGAGGAGGAGAAAGCACGCTTCCTCGGAGAGAATGCACGTGAGTTTTATGGCTTCCATCATCTGGTCGACTTGCCCTATGTGAAAAATATGTCAGAGTAAACACTCAGAAAATCCGAAATCTCCGAAAATATCATAAATAACCTATATTATATTATATGAAAACAAACTATCCTAAAATCGGTATCCGTCCCACCATCGATGGACGTCAGGGCGGTATCCGCGAGGGCCTTGAGGAGAAAACTATGAACCTCGCCAAGGCCGTGAAATATCTTATTGAAGCAAATCTGAGAAATGGTGACGGCAGTCCAGTGGAATGTGTCATCAGCAATACCACCATTGGAAGGGTGGGTGAGAGCGCAGCCTGCGCCGAACAGTTTGAACGCGAGGGGGTCGGCTCCACCATTACCGTGACCTCTTGCTGGTGTTATGGCTCTGAGACAATGGACATGACCCCACAGTATCCCAAGGCAGTATGGGGATTCAATGGAACGGAGCGTCCGGGAGCTGTCTATCTCGCTGCTGTCCTCGCTGCTCACGCTCAAAAGGGACTGCCTGCATACGGCATCTACGGACATGACGTACAGGACCTTAACGACAACACCATTCCCGAGGATGTGGCGGAGAAAATCCTTCGCTTCGCCCGTGCCGCTCAGGCCGTGGCGACGATGCGGGGCAAGTCGTATCTCTCAATCGGCAATACCTGCATGGGTATCGCCGGGTCAATCGTCAATGCTGACTTCCTGCAGCAATACCTCGGTATGCGCACGGAATATGTGTCGCTGGTGGAAATCCTGCGGCGTGTCGATTTCGGCATCTACGACAAGGAGGAGTTTGAGAAAGCCATGGTATGGGTGGAGAAATACTGCAAACCTAATGAAGGGCATGACTATAACGAAGACCGGCCGCTGTTCCCAGGTACCCCGATGACAACCTTCAACGGCAAGGGAAAGGGCAAGAACCGTCAGGAGAAGGACGACGACTGGGCGTTCACCGTGAAAACGATGATGATTATCCGCGACCTGATGCATGGTTCGGACCGCCTGCTCGAGATGGGCTATAAAGAGGAGGCCATCGGACACAACGCCATTGCAGCCGGTGTGCAGGGACAGCGTCAATGGACGGATTATAAACCCAATTTCGACTTCCCTGAGTCGTTGATGTGTACCTCGTTCGATTGGAACGGACTGCGTGAGGCTGATGTACTGGCAACAGAGAATGACTTCCTCAATGGTATGTCGATGCTCTTCGGTCATCTGCTCACCAACAAGGGCGTGATGTTTTCTGATATCCGCACATACTGGAGTCCGGAGGCTGTGGAGCGTGTCACAGGGAAACGCCCTGAGGGTGGTGCAGCAGGCGGTTTCATCCATCTTATCAATAGCGGTGCCACCACACTCGATGCAACGGGTGCCATGACTGATGAGAACGGAAATCCCACCATGAAACCACATTGGGAGATGACCGATGCCGACGCAGAGGCATGCCTGAAAGCTACC
>JAGCXX010000001.1 GCA_017961115.1 Prevotella sp.
CAGGTGGAGATTGTTCGCCAGCCCGACAGCGAATTGCATCAGGTGTTCAACTGCCCCTCGCTCTATACACAGTGCAAAATCATCAAGGGGAAGTGGAAGGGACTGAAATAAATTGAAGTCCCTAAACTCCTTAAAACCACGGATTGTTATTTCAGTTCATCGGGATTTGCAATCCCGATGAACTCGAGTATCAGCATTTGTAATGCGATAAACTATCTACTCACCCCTTACTTCTCACCTCTTTCCTATTAAAATCATATGTCTAAACTCCCAAACTCCTAAACTCCCAGACTCCTAAAAAACTATCTCCTAAACTCCTAAGAAAAAAACTCTAAACTTGAATACTACTAAGATGATCAAAAAAAGCAAACCTAACAATTATCTGATGAGGATGCTCCTGTTGGTCCTTCTGCTGGTGACGGCTGTGACGATGGAGGGAAAAGTGAAAGTGAAGAACGTCACCCCCCAGACCAGTTATGCCGCTTCACTGTTAGCCGACATCGGGAAAAACCTTTCCATCACCATCACCGTGAGCGGCAAGGGAGAAGCGGAAGGATTCACCCTCATTCGCAAAGGCAAGAAAATCACCATCACCGGAAACGACGGCAACGGAGCCATCTATGGAGCCAACAAATTGTTGGAACTCTATCAGGCCGACCCCACACTCAGTATGCTAACCATCGTCAGAGAGGTGCCGGAGATGAAACTTCGCGGCACCTGCGTGGGATTGCAGAAGACGGAATACCTGCCCGGTCACCGTGTGTATGAGTATCCCTACACACCAGAAAATTTCCCGTGGTTCTACGATAAGGACCTATGGATACGTTACCTCGACATGCTGGCAGAGAACAACATGAACACCGTCTACTTGTGGAACGGACATCCTTTTGCCTCGCTGGTGAAACTCGACGACTATCCCTTTGCTCCTGAGGTGGACGACGCCACGATGCAGAAAAACCAGGATATGTTTGCCTTCCTCACCACCGAAGCCAACCGCCGCGGTATCCGCATCATCCAAATGTTCTACAACATCATCGTCTCCAAACCCTTCGCCGACCACTACGGCATCAAGACGCAGGACCGCAACCGCCCCATCACACCACTCATCGCCGACTACACCCGCAAGTCCATCGCCGCCTTCGTGCAGAAATACCCAGAGGTGGGCTTCCTCGTTTGTCTGGGTGAGGCGATGTCGGGCATTGACAACGACATCAAATGGATGACGGAGACCATCATCCCCGGCATCAAGGACGGACTGGCAGCCTCGGGCCGCACCGACACACCCCCCATCATCCTGCGGTCGCACGACACCGACGGACCCACCGTACTGGAAAAGTCGCTGCCCCTCTACCCCAACATCTACACGATGAGCAAATACACGGGAGAGAGCCTGACCACCTACGAGCCTGGCGGACCATGGGGCGAGACACACAGAAAACTGGCTGCCGCCGCTCCCATACACATTGACAACGTGCATATCCTCGCCAACCTAGAACCCTGGCGGTGGTCATCACCCGCCTTCGTGCAGAAGACGGTGACCGCCATGCACCGCGTCCACCACTCCAAGGGTCTGCACCTTTATCCACAGGCCTCCTACTGGGACTGGCCCTACACCGCCGACCGACTGCCCGACGGACAGCGGCTGCTGCAGATTGACCGCGACTGGATGTGGTACAAGGCATGGGGCCGCTACGCATGGAACTGCCATCAGGACAAAGACATCAGCTTCTGGCAACGGCAACTGGCCGACCATTTCGGCATCGACATGGACGCTGCCGCCCACTTGCTCAAGGCATATGATGAGGTTGGTGAGATAGCACCCAAACTCATCCGAAGGTTCGGCATCACCGAAGGCAACCGCCAAACCCTGCTCTTGGGCATGCGGATGAGCCAGTTGGTCAACCCCTACAAATACACCATCTATCCGGGCTTTTATGAGAGTTGCGGTCCGCAGGGGGAGAAACTCATCGAATTTGTGGAAAAGGAATGGAAGCACCAAACACATCAGGGTGAGATGCCCCTCGACATCGTGGCCCAGTGCGTAGCACACGGAAATGCCGCCTCGGAGGCCTTCGACAAGGTAGCCAACGCACACCCCACCCGAAATGCCGACGAACTGCGACGCATCGGACAAGACATCGCCTGCTACGCGCTCTTCGCCTTGTCGTTCCAACAGAAAGTGCTGGCAGCACAGCAAGTGCTCAACTACAAGTGGACAAAAGACGTCAGCTATCTCGACAAGGCAGTGCAGCCCTTGGAGAACAGCTTCAACCTGTGGAAAACACTTGCCTCCCTGACCGACGAGACCTATCTCTATGCCAACTCGATGCAGACCGGACAGCGGCGCATCCCCATAGGGGGCAACAACGGACGTTACAAGACTTGGCGCGAGATGGTGCCCGTCTACGAGGAGGAACTCACCAACCTCAAGAAGCACATCGCAGAACTCAAAAGTCCAAGAGATGACAGCAAAGCACAAGTCATCAGTCCTGCCAAGGTGGCAACCGTCAACCTGATGTATGCCGGAGCACCTATCACGGAGAAAGACATCCAAGGACGTACACTGCCGCAACCACAAACAGCTGTGCTCACCCAAGGTGTCTTGCTCTATGAGAAGCGCAACGAACGCATCGACTCCATAGCTCCCGAACTGGAAGGGCTGCAGGGCATCATCCTCAACCGCGACACCACCCGCACCGAGGGCACTACCATTGTCTTCAGCAGCACTCAGCCCGTGAATATGCTGGTGGGATTCTTTGTCGACGATGACTCGAAATATGCCAAACCTCCAAAGCTGGAGACTGACGCCACCGGCAACGAATATGGTCAGGCTGAACCCATCATCACCAATGCCGTGAACATGACTGGCATGCCCAAGGTGAACATCCATGCCTATCATCTGGGAGCAGGCACCCAGACCATCCATCTGCCGAAGGGCATCATCATGGTGGCGGGGTTCACCACCGACAACATCCGTCCCCGTGACGCAGGACTGCTTGGTGCGGGTGATGAAGTGGACTGGCTGTTTAACTGAACCACGAAAAACCACGGATAACATGAGACCTTACCTCACAGCAACACTCATCCTTCTTGGCTGTCTCACCTCGATGGCGCAGACGGTGCCACAAGAGCGTATGCAAGAGATTTATGAGGCATCCGTCACTCCATACAAATATGGGATGGTGGTGGCGCCAGAAAGCAATTTTTGCAAATACGACTGTCCGACGGTGTTCCGACAGGACGGCACATGGTATATGACCTTTGTGTGCTATGACGGAAAGGATGGTCAGGACGGGCGAGGCTATGAGACATGGCTCGCCAAGAGTGATGATTTGCTGCACTGGGAGGTGAAAGGGAAGATATTGAATCTCCCCCCTGCCCTCTCTCAAGGAGGGGTAGTGGGTGCTTGGGACCAAAATCAGAGAGGTGGGTTTCCTGCACTGATTGACTACGAGTGGGGCGGAAGTTATGAGATGCAAGCATATAAGAACAAGCACTGGATGACCTATATCGGCGGACCAGGCACCGGCTATGAGGCGGTCAACGCACCTCTGAGCATCGGCATCGCATCAACCGCCCATGACATCACCCAAGCCCATCAATGGGACACTCAGACCACTCCCCTGATGAGTTATGACGACCCCGACGCACAATGGTGGGAGCAACTGACGCAATACAAAAGTACCATCTACTGGATTAAGGACAAACGATTGCGCATCAAGGGCGAAGAGAAATACCCCTTCGTGATGTACTACAATGCTGGTGGCAAGGACGACACCCATCCCAAGGGCGAGCGCATAGGCATCGCCCTCTCCAAGGACATGAAACGATGGAAACGCTATAGCGGCAACCCCGTCTTCGCCCACGACAGCGACGGTACCATCACTGGCGACGCACAACTCGTGCGCATGGGCGACGTGTGGGTGATGTACTACTTCTCTGCCTACAATCCCACCCGCGAATACAACGCCTACAACACCTTTGCTGCCAGTTACGACCTTGTGCACTGGCAGGACTGGACGGGACCAGACCTCATCATCCCCTCCAAACCCTACGATGAGATGTTCGCCCACAAGAGTTGTGTGGTGAGACACGACGGAGTAGTCTACCACTTCTACTGCGCCGTCAACGATGCCGGACAGCGGGGTATCGCCGTGGCCACCTCGCAGCATCTCGGTGCGAGCGAGGTACACTTCCCTGCACCCGAACCCACGGGTCACCGCTATGTGCAATCGCTCAACGACGATTGGGAGGTGACGCACGATGGAAAAACTTTCCGCTCCGACATCCCACTCAACCTCGACGATTATTACGGTGCCGTACAACAAGAGCATGGCAACCTGCATGGTGAGGCAACATTCACCAAAACCTTCCGTGTGCCCGACCTCAAAGACAGGCAATACTTCATCCGCTTCGAGGGCGTTGGCACCTACGCCAACATCACCCTCAACGGACAGTCTTTGGGACATCACGACATTGGGCGCACCACCCTGACGCTCGACATCAGTCCCTATGTCATGCCGGGGAAAGACAACCAATTGATTGTCCACGTGAGTCATCCGGCAGGCATCACCGACATGCCGTGGGTGTGCGGCGGATGCAGCAGCGAGTGGGGCTTCAGCGAGGGCAGCCAACCCTTTGGCATCTTCCGTCCCATGGTGCTTGAGGCGACCGACCGGGTGAGGGTGGAACCTTTTGGCGTGCATGTGTGGAACAACGCTGCCTGCGACAGTCTGTTTATCGAGACCGAGGTGCGCAACTACGCTTCCACGCCCATTACCTTCGACCTCATCAACCGGTTGTTGGAAAAAAGCGGCAAACAGGTCATCCGCCTCACCGAGCATCTCACCCTCGCCGCTGGTGAGACACGCACCATAAGGCAACAGGCAGCATTGGAGCAACCCAAACTGTGGACTTTGGAAAAGCCTTATCTCTACAACGTCAGTACCCTCGTGAAGCGCGACGGCAAAACCACAGAGAGCACCAGTACGCCCTATGGCATCTGCAACACGTCGTGGCCGTTGACGCGTAAGGATGGCGACCAGCGGTTCATGCTCAACGGGCGACCCGTCTTCATCAACGGCACCTGCGAGTATGAGCATGAATTCGGTCAGAGCCATGCTTTTGTGCCCGAGCAGATAGAGGCACGCGTCAAACTGGTGAAGGATGCCGGATTCAACGCCTTCCGCGATGCACACCAGCCACACAACCTCCTCTACCAGACCCTGCTCGACCGCGAGGGCATCCTCTGGTGGCCACAGTTCTCCGCCCATATCTGGTATGACACGCCGGAGTTCCGCGAGTCGTTCAAGCGCCATCTGCGCCAATGGGTGAAGGAGCGCCGCAACTCCCCCTCCATCATCCTCTGGGGACTGCAGAACGAGAGTACGCTGCCCCGGGATTTCGCCGAGGAGTGCAGCGACATCATCCGTGAGATGGACCCACGCTGCGGCACCCAACGCCTTGTCACCACCTGCAACGGCGGCGAGGGCACCGACTGGAACGTGGTACAGAACTGGAGCGGCACCTATGGCGGCGACCCCGACAACTACGGCAACGAACTGAAACAGCCCGAGCAGTTGCTCAACGGTGAGTATGGTGCCTGGCGCACCCTCGGCAACCACACTGGAGAGGGGTATACCGAAGAGAAGGCAGCCGACCTGTTGTTGAAGAAGGCACTGCTCGCTGAGAGTGCAGCCGACAGCGTGTGCGGTCATTTCCAGTGGCTGTTGGTGAGCCACGACAACCCCGGGCGGCGACAACCCGACGAGGGATTGCGCCGTATTGACACGGTGGGACCGTTCAACTACAAAGGATTATTGACCATCTGGGAGCAGCCCTCAGATGCCTACTACCGCTATATGCAGCACTACC
>JAGCXX010000064.1 GCA_017961115.1 Prevotella sp.
ATCCACTCGTTCTTGGCAGCTTTCACACCAAGTGTGATGGCAAGCTTGCTCTTGCTCATATAACGGGAACTCTCCGGCACAAATGTGTGGTAGAGTCGCTCGTTCTGGGAGTAGCGCTTGAGCACGTTTTCTGTCTCTACATCGGCTTTCTCCGTCACCACTACCACCTCATAACCAGGGCTGTATTCCTGTGTGAGGAAAATAGGGAGGTGCTCGTCGAGGGCGACATGGTCACCATTGGAAACCAATAGGATAGTGACAGGCGGCTGCTCACCAGATGCAGAAACCTGTGTCTTGCGTATTCTCCTGAAAAACGGATTCATCAAAGGGGTGAGAAGCGCCAGAATTAACAGTATAGCACCAGCAGTAATGGTGAGCAAGTCGATGGTCATAGGTCTTCTGTGATATATCCGACGGGGAGACGTCGGCAGTTGTATTGTGAGGCCATGATTTCTCCGTAGGCTCCTGCGGAACGTAGGGCAATCAGGTCGCCGCGGCTTGTTGCATTGATGTCGACGGACTTGCCAAAAACGTCGGTTGACTCGCAGATGGGACCAACCACATCATAAGTCATCATAGGTCCCTCACTCGAGATGTTCTCTATCTTGTGGTAGGCTTGATAGAGTGCCGGACGGATAAGGTCGGTGAAACCTGCATCGACAATGGCAAATTGCTTGGCTGTGCCTTGCTTCACATAGAGAGTACGGGTGATGAGCGAACCGCATTGGGCGACAACAGCACGACCAAGTTCAAAATGAAGTGTTTGCCCTGGACGGAGTCGCAACAGGCGGGCATATGTGTCGAAATAACTTTTGAAATCGGGGATGGGCACACGGTTGGGATGTTGATAGTCCACCCCAAGACCGCCACCTACATTGATGTGCTCGACATGGATACGCTTGCGCTCCAACTGCTGCTGAAGGTCATTGACGCGATTGCACAAGGCGGCAAAGTCATCCATGTTGAGAATCTGTGAACCAATGTGGAAATGGAGACCGACAAATTTCACATGCTTCATCGAGGAGGCTACCTCTATCACATTCTCCATGTCGTGCATGGTGATACCAAACTTATTCTCCGCAAGTCCGGTGGTAATCTTGGCATGCGTATGGGCTCCCACGTCAGGGTTGATGCGGAATGCCACGCGTGCCGTCTTGCCCATCTGGCCGGCCAACTCATTGATGACTTCCAATTCAGCAAGGCTCTCCACATTGAAACAGAAAATATTCTTGCTCAGACCAAGTTGGATTTCCCAGTCGGCCTTCCCCACACCTGCATACACTATCTTGCTGGGAGGAATGCCGACCGCCAAGGCAGCTCGTATCTCACCGCCGCTCACACAGTCGGCTCCGAAACCAGCCTGCGCAATGATGTTGAGCACCTTGGGGTTGGCGTTGGCTTTGATGGCATAGTGAACCATATAGCCATCATGCTTTGACACCTCCTGCCTGATGGCCTGAAGGGTATCACGCAGCAACTGTGTGTCATAATAATAAAAAGGTGTCTCTATTTCTTGGAACTTGTCTGTAGGAAAATGCCCTTTCATAAAGTCATTGGAAAAGTTTGTCACTCAGGTTCTGCAAAGCGCGTTTCTTGTCTTGCTCTTTTACAAGGAACGAGATGTTGTAGTTGGAACCGCCGTATGAAATCATCCTGACAGGGATATCCTTCATGGCATCGGTGGCAAGCGTCTCAAAGCCGAGGTTGCTCCAGTCAAGGTCGCCTACCACACAGATGATGCACATATGGGCGTCTACGGTGACAGTGCCATATTTCTTCAATTCATTGACGATGGGAGTCAAGTGACGGTCATTGTCGATGGTCACGGAAACACCAACCTCTGAGGTGCACACCATGTCGATGGGAGTCTGGTAGCTTTCGAAAATCTCAAATACCTTGCGGAGGAAACCTGTGGCGAGCAACATTCGTGAACTCTTGATTTTGATGGCAATGATGTTGTCCTTCGCTGCAACGGCCTTGATTTGACCGCGCATGATGACATTGTCCACAATGGTGCCTTCGGCATCGGGCTGCATCGTATTGAGCAGACGGACAGGGATGCCAGCATATTTGGCAGGCTGAATGCACGTGGGGTGCAATATCTTGGCACCGAAATAGGCCAACTCAGCAGCTTCCTCGAAATTAAGCTGACGTACAGCATCGGTATGTTCGACCACACGTGGGTCGTTGTTGTGCATGCCGTCGATGTCTGTCCAAATCTGAATCTCTTCGGCATCGATGGCGGCTCCGATGAGAGAAGCAGTGTAGTCGCTGCCACCACGGAGGAGATTGTCTATCTCACCATATGCATTTCGGCAGATGAAACCTTGGGTGACATACACCTGATAACCCTCGTTTTCCTGAAGGATGGCACTCAGTTTCTCCTTGATGTATTGTGGGTCAGGCTCAGTGTTCTTATCAGTGCGCATAAAGTCAAGGGCGGACAAAAGCACGGCGTTGACGCCAATCTCATGAAGATAGTTGGTCATCATATTGGTACTGATAATCTCCCCCTGGGCAACTATGCTCTTTTCCTCAAAGCTGGTGAAAAGGTCTTTGGTGAACGAACGGAGGTAGTTGAACTCTTCTGCAAGGAAAAGACGGGTTTTCTCTCGCCATTCCTCTGTGCTGAAAAGTTCATCCACATGCTTCATGTATTTGTTCTCAAGCATGTTGATTACCTCATTGGCTCCATCAGGGTTTTTCTTATAGAGATAATCAGATATCTCTATCAGCGTGTTGGTCGTGCCCGACATTGCTGAAAGCACCACAAAAGTAGGTTCACCACTACGGGTGACGAGTGATGCCACTGATTTCATTCGCTCTGGACTGCCGACGGATGTGCCGCCGAATTTCATTACTATCATGGTCGTTTCTATATATTATTCTAAATTTAAAAACTCATGAACTATGAATCATGAACTATATTCAGTCTTTGCTGTCTTCAGTAAGGTCCATCTGCTGGTACTCATGAGTGACATCAGACAGAACCCCATCCTTACAGCGGAATACCTTGCCTGGAAATTCGTCAAGCAGGTGAATGTTGTGGGTGGTCATCACCACAGCTGTCCCATCCTCACTGATGCGCTTGAGAAGACTCACGATATGGCGGGCTGTCTCCATGTCAATATTGCCGGTTGGCTCATCTGCGATGATGATGCGGGGCTTGTTGAGTATGGCGCGGGCAATGGCGATATGCTGCTGCTCACCGCCTGAGAGTTCGTAAGGCATCTTGTCAATCTTGTCGGCCATGTCCACGGCCTCAAGCACATGCGTGATGCGCTCGTCGCGCTCCTTGCGCTTGCGCCATCCTGTGGCACGAAGCACGAAATCAAGGTTCTTCCTGACCGAACGGTCATGAAGCAGTTGGAAATCTTGGAAGATGATGCCCATCTCACGGCGGAGAGCAGGTACATCCTTGCGGCGGATATGGGCTACATCGCGGCCAAGCACTTCTGCCTTCTCGGGGGAGGAGTGGTCGAGCTCGCAATACATGGTCTTGAGCAGTGAGCTTTTGCCGGAGCCCACCTTGCCGATGATGTAGACGAAGTCGCCTTCGTTCACTTGCAAATTCACGTCTTTCAGCACGACGTTGTCGTCCTGCACGACATTCACTTTTTGGTAATCAATCAGCATGTTGATGGTTTTTTGTTGGGTGTTCAATGTTTTTTCCAATTAGGGTCATGGCGGGTGCGCAACTCACTCGCCAAATCCTCGATGCGAAGTCCCTTGCTGGTGAGCAGGACAATAAGATGGTAGAGCATGTCGGAACCTTCGTAAACCAGGCGCTCATTACTGCCGTTCGTGGCTTCGATGACAAGTTCCAAGGCTTCTTCTCCCACCTTTTGGGCCATTCGGTTGAGACCGTCACGGAAGAGACTGGTAGTGTAACTGCCCTCGGGCATCTCCTCATGGCGTTTCTCAATGAAATCCTGCAGTTGGGTGAGAAAAAGGAGGGGATTGCTCTCATTTCGCTCTCCCCAGCAAGTATCGGTGCCCTTGTGGCAGACAGGTCCCACGGGATTGACTCGCAATAGGAGCGTGTCGTTGTCACAGTCGGATTTGATGTCAACCAGTTTCAGATAATTGCCAGAGGTCTCACCTTTTGTCCACAACGTCTGACGGGTGCGGCTGAAGAAGGTGACCAAACCGGTCGACAATGTTTTGTCGAGGGCCTCTTGGTTCATATAGCCGAGCATGAGTACCTGACAGGTCTCAGCGTCTTGTATGATGGCGGGAACGAGTCCGCCGCATTTCTCAAAATTGATGTCCATATAATTGGTCGTTTATATTCTGGTCTTTATGCCGTTGGAACGGAGATATGCCTTCAGGTCGGGAATGGAAATCTCGCCGAAGTGGAAGACACTGGCTGCAAGGGCGGCATCTGCCTTGCCTATGGTGAAGGCTTCCAAAAAATCTTGCATGCTGCCTGCTCCGCCACTGGCAATGACTGGGATGGGGAGACGCTCGTGCAGGGTAGCCAATGCCTCAAGGGCAAAACCGTGCTTTACACCGTCATGGTTCATGCTGGTAAAAAGTATCTCACCGGCTCCACGGTCGGCCACCTCACAAGCCCAGTCGATTAAAGTGCGGTTGGTGGGCACACGACCACCGTTCACATAGCAGGTCCACACTCCGTCGGCGAGACGGGCATCAATGGCGCACACACATACCTGTGAACCAAACCGCTTGGCTATCTCGTCGATGATTTCGGGGCGGCGAAGGGCAGCGCTGTTGATGCTCACCTTGTCGGCTCCGGCATACAACAACCGTTCTACATCTGACAGTTCGTTGACACCGCCGCCAACAGTGAAGGGGATATTGACCTCAGCAGCCACACGGGTCACCATATCAGTAAAGGTCTTGCGACCTTCGTGTCTGGCTGTGATGTCGAGGAAAACAAGTTCGTCGGCGCCCGCATCGCTGTAGGCCTTGCCCAACTCCACCGGGTCACCA
>JAGCXX010000003.1 GCA_017961115.1 Prevotella sp.
GGTAGTAAAGGACATTCGCGACCTGAAAGATGTCGATGTGGCCATTCTCGCCACCCCGACACGTTCCTGCGAGGAGTATGCCAACCAGATACTGCCCCTGGGCATCAACACCGTCGACTCGTTCGACATCCACACCAATATCCGCGGTTATCGCGAGCGTCTGATGGCCATCAACAAGGAGACCAACACGGTGAGCGTGATTGCTGCCGGCTGGGATCCGGGTTCCGACTCCATCGTGCGCACCCTCATGCAGAGCCTCGCACCGAAGGGACTCTCCTACACCAACTTCGGCCCAGGTATGTCGATGGGCCACAGCGTCTGCGTACGCTCCAAGGCTGGTGTGAAGAACGCCCTGTCGATGACCATCCCCCTCGGCGAGGGCATCCATCGTCGTATGGTCTATGTGGACCTCGAGGATGGTGCGAAACTTGATGAGGTGACTGCCGCCATCAAGGCCGACCCCTACTTCGCCTCAGATGAGACGCACGTGTTCCAGGTAGAAAGCGTCGACGATGTGCGCGACATGGGCCACGGTGTGAACCTCGTGCGCAAGGGTGTCAGCGGCAAGACGCAGAACCAGCGTTTGGAGTTCAACATGAGCATCAACAACCCCGCCCTGACAGGTCAGGTTCTGGTCAATGTAGCCCGTGCCTCCATGCGCCTGCAGCCCGGTTGCTACACGATGGTCGAGATTCCTGTCATCGACATGCTCCCCGGTGATCGCGCTGACCTCATCGAGCATCTGGTATAACTCCTCAGTCAATACATTGAAAAAGGAGGACCACAGCATAATATACTAATTGTTTACTTCGTCTCTGCGGCCGGTCAGGATTAAGTAGCGAGTCTTGGCTTGCAGGTATTCACTATTGGCGGCATTGCGTGAAGTGAGTGCCTGCTGCCATTGTCGCTGGGCATCAAGCAACTCTGTCATATTTTTCATGCCGTTGAGATAGTGCTCACGGTTGATGCGCAGGTTCTCCTCTGAACGTTCCACGCTTTTCTTCGCGATTTGCGTCTGTCGGTAGGTACTTTCCAGATTGTCCCAAGCATCTTGTATTTGCAGGGAGATGAGTTCGCGTTTGTCTTGGCGGAAGTCTTTCGCTTTCTCTACTTCCACTTTTTTCCAATTGTATATGCGCCGTTCGCTCCAAAAGGCACTTATGGGTATCTGGATGGTAGCGAAGGCAAGGGCATTGCTGTTCCATTCGGAGAGCCACTTGCTGTGAGTAGCCGTTCCACCCACCAGTACAATGGGTTGCATGGAGGCTCTGGCTATTTTCTTTTCCAACTCCGACTTTTCCACCCAGACGTCGAGGAGTTGAGTTTCCGTGCGGTTCTCAAGGGCTGTGAGATGAGACATCTGATACTCCCGGGGGTCGACGATTGCGTCGTCGGAGCAATTTGCCTCGATATCAATATCCTGTTCGGCCATTCCCATATATTTTGCCAGTGCACGACGCAACAACCGACAAGCATTGGCTGTCTTGATGCGCAGAGCCGAGAGTTGATCTTGCATCAGTTCAACGCTGAGGACGTCGTTTTTGTTGACGATGCCGTTTTCGTAGATGTTGACTGCATCACGGTGTATGCTCTCCGTTTCTTTCTCCATTGCATCAAGCATCTTGTCGGTTTCATGGAGTTCCAGAATCTTATAAAACAGAAATTCGGTGGTCATCACAATCTCGTCGTCAGTAACCTGTAGCAATTTCTGGCGAGCATCAACCTGCATGTCGGCCAGTTTGTTTAAATAACTGATTCTTCCTCCAGTATATAGTGGTTCGAGGACGGTGAGGCCCATCGACGTCCCGCGCTTGATGGCGTGGATACCTCCGTTTTTGAAAAAAGCAGACCCTTCCGTGAGCACCTCAATGATGGCTTGCAGGTCAGGCGAGAACAATTGCTGTTTCAGCAGATAATCGCTGGACTCGAAATGGGTGGCCGACGCTCCTACCATGGGATAGTACTTCGTACGGGCGTAGCGTTGCTGTTCCTTGGCAATGAGCAGGTCGTTGCGTGCATCCTTCGCATTGACATTGTTGGCACGAGCCTCCTTGACACACTCTTGCAGGGTCATGATGCGCTGGGCAGAAGTCCCAACTACCATTAAGTGGAAAATGATGGTGATTAGAAAAAACCTTTTCATGTTTTTTGCCTTATCTCTTAATTCTTAAACCTTTCTTTTACTATACTGTAGCCGACGGGTATCATTGTGATGATAAACAGCATCGACACCAGGGCACCCATGCAGATAATGACGCCCATCGGTCCCCAGAGCGGCGTATCCTTGATGACCATCGGTATGACACCCATCGATGCTGCCATCGAAGTGAGGAACACCGGTCGGAACCGACGTTTGGCTGATAGCAGTGCGGCCTCCTTCGTGGGATGCTCATGACTCAGTTCTTCTGCATAGTCAATCATGATGATGCCGCAGCGGGTGATGATACCCATGAGCGAGACGAAGCCGAGTACACCCGTTGCACCAAACTCCTGACCGAACAGGAAGAGTCCCAGTGCCCCACCTGTCATCGAGAATGCCAGTGATGACATGATGAGCAGTGTGAGCGGTATGCTCTTCAGGTGGAACACGATGATGAAGAAGATCAGTACGATGGCAATCTGCATGCCCAGATACATCTGCGGACGGTATGTCCGTTCGGTCTCTGCCTGTCCGCCCTCCTCGAGTTTGATGCCATCGGGCAGTCGCAGTGTCTTGAGGTCCCGGTAGATATTTTCCGTCAACTCTCCTATCTTTACGCCCTGACGTCCCATCATGCCAAAGACTGAGGCCGTCCGCTGGCCATTGATGCGTTGGATATTGCCAGAGCCCCAGCCAGGCTTTACGTCGGCTATTTGCGACAGCGGTGCTGCCGTAATGGTGGGTATCAAGCCTGTCACGCGAATGTTTTTGAATTCGTCGATGTCGTGCCTCCCCTTATCGGCATCCTTTACAACGATGCTCAGTTCGTGGTCGCCTTCCCAGATGGTGGCTGTAGGAATGCCGCCACCATAGCGCAGGGCGAAATTAAGCGAAAGCAGCGATTTGCTCATGCCTATGCGATTGGCCTCTTCGGGGTTTAGAGTTACCTCCAGTCGGTTACCCGTCGTGCCGAAGGTGGTAGTCAACACATCTATGTCCTTGTTTCTCGACAATCGGTGGTGTATACTGTCTATGGCCACGTGTAGGCTATCGAGGTTATCACCCTTTACCACCACTTCCACGGGGTATTGGTGGTCGGAGTATTCTATCTGACGGAACAGTATCTGTGCCTCAGGGAAATAATAGGAATAGCGGTGAGCGTAGTCGTCCAGCATCTCCTGCGTCTCTTTGTCGTTATGGGTGTTTACAATAAACTGTGCAAAGTGGGTGCCACCGAAGTTGGGCAGGAACATGGCATGGAATCGCGGTGATCCGCTACCATAGAACGTGGTCAGGTTGACCACCCGTTCGTCCTTTCGCATGATGCTGGCCAGCGAGTCGGCCACCTGTGCTGTATAGTTCAGGTCGGTGCCTATAGGCAGTATGATGTCGACGGCAAACTGGTTACGCTCGGCTCTGGGCATCAGCCTGATGGGTAACAACAGGATGAGCACAGCACCCAGTACGATGCTTGCCAGTCCTATGGCAAGGGTGGCGCGACGGTGACGGAAGCACCACTCTATCAGCCTGTCATAGCGACCCTGCATCCAATCGAGCATTGTTTTCCGCTCACTTTCACTTCTTTCCTGCCGGTTGATAGAACCGGAGTGGAGTCCGCTCTTGACAAACTGATGCTGCAATATGGGTACCACAAAGATTGCGACAACCAGTGATACCGTCAGTACGATGCTGATGGCGTAAGGGAACCATTGTATGAAATCGTGTATCATCTTGCCCGTGGTAAAGAGGAAGGGGAAGAAAGTGATGCAGATGACCA
>JAGCXX010000065.1 GCA_017961115.1 Prevotella sp.
GAAACTCATCGCACCTTTCGCTCCTCATATCGCAGAGGAACTGTGGGAGGCTCTCGGCGGAACAGGTTCGGTATGTGATGCCGCATGGCCTGAATATGATGAGAAATATCTCGTTGAGAGCCAGATGCAGCTCACCATTTCGTTCAACGGCAAGGCACGCTTCCAAATGCAGTTTGCCGTGGATGCCGACAACGCCACCATCCAGGAGTCAGTTCTCGCCGATGAGCGCTCACAGAAATACATCGACGGCAAACAGGTGATGAAGGTCATCATCGTTCCGAAGAAGATTGTCAATGTGGTGTTCAAATAAGGTGCTTTCATGACTATCGAACGAAAGAAGTTCATCAACGAAGCCAAGGACTACATTTACATCACCTTAGGACTGCTGCTATATACCATAGGGTGGACGGGATTCCTGCTGCCCTATGAGATTGTGACGGGTGGTGTGACGGGTTTCTCTGCCATCATCTTCTATGCCACCAATGGCAACGGACATGGCATACCCATCATGTATACCTATTTCATCCTCAATGCCCTCCTCCTTGGACTGGCACTGAAGATATTGGGATGGCGCTTCCTCATGAAGACCATCTATGCCATCGTCATGCTGTCGGCGATGTTAGGTGTGGCTCAGGACATTGTCACCAATGATGATGGCACCATGGTGAAGCTGCTGGACGACCAGGACTTTATGTCACTCATCATTGGTTGCTGCATCACAGGTACGTCTCTCGCTATCGTCTTTTTGAACAATGGCAGTACGGGTGGAACCGATATCGTTGCCGCCGTTGTCAACAAATACCGCAACATGTCGCTGGGCACGGTGCTCATCTTCGTCGACCTGTTTATCATCGGAATGAGCTTCCCGATGTTTATCTATGCTCGTGACTTCACCACCACGCAGGCACTCTACAAAATTGTGTTTGGTCTATGCACCATGGTGGTGGAGAACTTCATGCTCGACTACGTGATGAATTCACAAAGAGAGTCGGTGCAGTTTTTTATCTTCTCAAAGAAATACCAGGAGATAGCCAACGCCATCGGGACGGAGATGCAGCATGGCGTGACCATCCTTGACGGACATGGCTGGTATTCTGGTGCTGATATGAAGGTGCTCTGTATCCTCGCCCGCAAGAGGGAGAGCGTCACGATGTTCCGTTTAATCAAGTCTATCGACCCCAATGCCTTTGTCAGTCAGAGCAGTGTCATTGGTGTATATGGCGAGGGATTTGATGAGATGAAAGTGAAAGTTGAAAAGAAAGAAGAAATAACTGAACAACAATGAAAATAGTATTTGACACCAACAACGCACATAAACTTACCGAGATACGCCAGATATTGGGTGATGATTTTGAAGTGCTTTCACTTGCCGATATCGGTTGTCATGAGGATATTCCTGAGACAGCTGATACCATTGAGGGAAATGCCTTGCAAAAAGCGCAGTATGTCTTTGACCACTATCACCTCAGCTGTTTCGCCGACGATACGGGTTTGGAGGTGGATGCACTTGGCGGTGCACCAGGTATCTATTCTGCCCGATATGCTGGCGAGGGACATGACAGCGAGGCCAATATGCGCAAATTATTGCATGAATTAGGAGAAAATAACAATCGGAAGGCACGATTTCGTACAGTTATTGCGTTAATACAAAAGGAAGAAGACAATGATTCTTCTCTCGCTGAGCAAAAAATCAATTGTTTTGAGGGAATCATTGAGGGACAGATTATCCGCGAGAAAAGAGGTGATGAGGGATTCGGTTACGATCCCATCTTCCGACCCGATGGCTATGAGGAGACTTTTGCACAATTGGGTCCGCAAATAAAAAACCGTATCTCCCATCGTGCCTTGGCCGTGGAAAAACTGGCGAAATTCCTGAAGGGAATGTAGGAGAGATAAAAAATTAAAGATTAAAGATTAAAAATTAAAGATTAAAAATGGCTGCTTTGCGCATACTTTTTATCCTGCTGATGACAGTGTGTTCCGTTGGTGCCCGTGGTGCTGCCATCGGCACATGGACCAGTTATCTGGCCTATAGTGACATCACACAGATTCAACCAGCTGGAAAAAAAGTGTTTGTACTTAGCTCAAAAGGATTGTTCTCTTACAACACCTCGGATAAAAGCGTAGAGACATACGACAAGATGAACGCGCTTAGTGACTGCAACATCAGTCATATCGCGTGGTGCAAGGATGCTAAACAACTCATCATCATCTATGACAACCAGAACATCGATTTGCTCGATGAAGATGGCGAGGTGGTGAATATCTCTGATTTCTATAATAAATCGATGACTGTGGACAAAACTGTCAACGACATCACCGTGACAGGCACCACGGCTTATCTCTCCACCAATTTCGGTATTCTCAAACTCAATGTGGCGGATGCGGAAATCAGTGCCACCTACAACCTCGGAAAAAAAATCTACTCCACCGCCATCCATCAGGGATATATCTATGCCGCATGTGGTGAAGAAGGTGTCATGGCAGGCAATATGAAAGACAACCTGCTCGACAAAAGTTTTTGGAAGAAGGACAGCGGCAACAAGATTGAGCATTTGTTTTCCTACAACAACCGATTGTTGGCTGCCACTCCCGGAACTGTCTATCACCGCACTGAAAGAGGATGGGAAACAGCCTATCAATGTAGTTTTACCTACACCACTCTCACTGGCAACCGCCTCATTCTCGGTAGTAAAGAATATGCCTGGATATTCATGTCTGATGGCGCTCCCACACTCATTTCAAAGGGTGCCGGCTATTTCAAAACACTTGTTTACGACAGCAAAAACGACTGTTATTGGACCAACCAAAGTGACGGAAAACTCTGTTCGGTCACCATCGAGGATGGTGTCTTCACACCACAGACAACAGATATCAATCCCGACGGACCGAAATACAACTACTTCGGTTTTCTGAAATTTGCCAACAACACGCTGTACAGTTGCGGTGGCGGTTATGATGCCTTTGCCGAACTTCACCGACCGGCTGTTGTGCAGACCTTCGCCAACGATGATTGGACTATCTATCAGGATGATATGGGCGACATCGTGGGCAACAGCATGCAGGACATCACCTGCCTCGACTTCGACCCTAAAGACCCCAATCATGTGTTCGCCGGAGGAAGGGCAGGCATCTATGAATACCTCAACGGACGGTTTGTGCGCCACTACAACCCCAACAAC
>JAGCXX010000066.1 GCA_017961115.1 Prevotella sp.
AAAGAAACTGTCGGCTCTGCTGGCAAAGAAACTGAAAGTGGAATTTGGCGACATAAAGGCTCTTCTTCCTGTAGAGAGGGGCAGGAGCGGTCGCCTTTCCAAACTGCGCATCGAGGGCACCAAGACATCGCTTACCATTGGCAAGGAACTTGAAATACGACGTGCTTTGAGCGAGACACACTTGCTCAGTTCGGCTTTTATCGTAAATGCCGAAGGCGACAGTAATGGCGTGCCTGCGCGCTTCATCCTACATGGGGCAGGATGGGGCCATGGCGTGGGACTGTGCCAGATTGGAGCCGCCGTGATGGGGGAGCAGGGCAAGACCTATGACGAGATTCTGCTCCATTACTACCGCGGTGCTGAAATCACCAAGTTGTATAAATAAAAAGGAGTGAAGACCTGTCCGACTTGTCCGACCTGTCCGACTCGTCCGACTTGTCCGACCTGTCCGACCTGTCCGACTTGTCCGACTCATAACTATGAACTATGAACTATGAACTTTAAACTATGAACTCAAAAAAGTCTCCCTGGGCGTGGGTGCCCACATTATATTTTGCTGAGGGACTGCCCAATGTGGTGGTGATGACCGTGGCGGTGGTGATGTACATGGAAATGGGCATGACCGACACAGAGATAGCCCTTTATACAAGTTGGCTGGGACTGCCTTGGGTCATCAAGCCGCTGTGGAGCCCGTTTGTCGATTTGTTCAAGACCAAGCGTTGGTGGGTGCTCTCCATGCAGTTGCTCCTGGGCGCGGCGTTTGCCGGTGTCGCCTTTACGGTCAATACGGCATTTTGGTTCCAGGGCACCATGTTCTTCTTCTTCCTCATGGCGTTTTCCAGTGCCACACACGACATCGCAGCCGATGGCTTCTATATGCTCGACCTCGACAGTCACGACCAGTCGTGGTTTGTGGGCATCCGCAACACCTTCTACCGCATCGCGGTCATTTTCGGACAGGGTGTGCTGGTGTGGTTCGCTGGAGTGTTGCAGAAAAGTTACCCAGACAGCAAGGCTTTTACCTGGAGTCTTATCTTCTTTGGTCTTTCCGCCATATTTATCGCCATCTGGCTCTATCACCGTTTTGTCATGCCGAGGCCTGCAGACCGCAAAAATGATGGTATGACAGCCCGTGAAGTGGCGCATGGACTGGGTGAGATGCTCTCCTCGTTCTTTACGAAAGTGCCCCTCAGGCAAATCATCTTCGTCTTGCTCTTCCTGCTGCTTTATCGCTTCCCTGAGGCGATGCTTACCAAAATGGCGAGCACTTTCCTGCTTCGGCCGATGGAGGAGGGAGGACTGGGACTGACCAAAGAGGCATTTGGCTTGGCATACGGTACCGTAGGTCTTATCGGACTGCTTCTGGGTGGTATCGTGGGCGGCATGCTGGCCAGCCGCGACGGACTGAAACGGTGGCTGTGGCCTTTTGTCTGCGCCATCACTTTGCCCGACATCGTATATGTATATCTCAGTTTTGTACAGCCCGGAAGCCTGTGGCTCATCAGCACTTGTCTCTTCATCGAGCAGTTTGGCTACGGGTTGGGCTTCACCGCACTCACACTCTATATGCTCTATTACAGCCAGGGCGAGTTCAAGACTTCTCATTATGCCATCTGCACGGGCTTGTCTTATCTCGGTCTGATGCTTCCGGGCATGGTGTCGGGAAAGATTAAGGATATGGTGGGCTACCAGACCTTCTTCATCATCGTCATGTTCCTTTGCATCATCACCTTTGCCGTCGCTGCCTTCATCAAGATTGATCCTGAGTTTGGAAAGAAACAGTCATCATCCTAAACATACCTAATTACCTATGTCCTACCGACCGACCATCACCTTTATGACAACAATATCCCCATCCAGGGCTGCCTTGTTGGGCTGCCTACTCTCTTTTGCGCGTGGGTTGGAGCTGGTGATGGTTATGGTGTTGCCAATGGTGATGCTCAAGCGACTCGGAATGAGCAACTCATGGGCAGCCTTCAATACTGCCTTGCTGCTCCTGCCCTTCGTACTGAGGGGTGTGCTGCGCCCTGTCACTGAGATATTGATGCGCCGATGGTTGCCATTGGTTCTCTTGCAATTCTTAATGGTCATCTCCGTTTGGGGAGTGGCTGGGAGTGTCAGTTCGGATATGGGTGTGGGACTATGGCTGTGGCTTGCTGTCTTCTCCTTGGTAGGGGCTGTTCACGACATCATGGCTGCCAAAATGACTGCGCTCTGGTGTGATGGTTGGAAACGACAACGGCGTGTGCAACTGTGTCTGGTCTGCGGTGTGTTGGCTGCCGTGCTGGGCATGGGGGTCACCATGGTGTTGGCTGGCGACATGGAGGTGCTGACAAGGCGCTTGGATGAGGCGTGGCACTCCGCCTTTCTGTTGTTGGCTGCCATGCTGGCTGTCGTGGAGGTGGTGGGCCTGTGTGTCATTCCCCGGTCGGAGAAAACAACCGAACCATTGAACTGGCACGAGATATGGAAAGACAATTTGCAGGAACATACCCGTTGGTGGACACGGAAAAACCGTTGGCCGTTGGCCTTGGCGGTCATTCTGCTTTCTCTCCATCAGTGGCTGCTGTGGCGTGGCACACTCCTGTTCCTCGTCGACCCAGGCAGCATCGGAGGTCTCTCGCTGGGTCCGCAAGGCATTGGTTTCGCACAGGGAACAATAGGGGCTTTGGCACTCATGGCTGGTTTGGTGTTGGGTGTGGGGGCCATCAAGAAAGACGGACTGGGTCATTGGTTGTGGCCGATGGTGCTGGCGACGACGTTGCCCGACACCATCCTTCTCTATCTGTCGTATGAGATGCCCTCAGACCTGCTGACAGTGAGCAGTTGCCTCCTGGTGGAGAATTTGTTCAATGGTTTTGGCATGGCTGGCATCATGTTGTTCCTCTTCCGCGAGACAAACGAAGGGGATGATGAGGTGTATGCCGACACCTGTTTGGCCATGTTGGCGTTGTCTGCCATGATAGCCGGAATCGCCACAGGATTTCTGGTGGATTTCTTGGGCTACCGGCGCTTTTTCCTCATTGTCGTGGCTGCCTCTTTGGTGGCTGCCCTGACCATGGTGTGGTTGAAGTGGAAAAACTGGGAAGACAAGACAAATACACGATGAGAATACATTTGAAGATGTCGGTTTGTAAACGGCTGTTGGTCAGTGTCTTCATGCTGACTGCAGTGTCTGTGGCATGGTCGGCGGAGGCAGATGATTACCTCGCTTTCCTATACCGTTATATGTCATTGCCCGACCGCGCTGATTATGACAAGGCTTTCTACCAAAGGCAGGTGGATTTGTCGCTTCAGGCACGGAAGGAGATGCCGTGGGGCAGCAGTGTGCCGGAGCGTGAGTTCCGACATTTCGTCCTTCCCGTGAGGGTGAACAACGAGAACCTTGACAACAGTCGCGAGGTGTTCTTCCGCGAGTTGCGCGGCAGGGTTGCCCGCCTGTCGATGAAGGAGGCTATATTGGAGGTGAACCACTGGTGCCATGAGCATGTCACCTACCGCCCGTCTGATGCCCGTACGAGCAGTCCGCTGGCGACGGTGAAAACTGCTTACGGACGGTGTGGCGAGGAGAGCACGCTGCTGGTGGCGGCGCTGCGGTCGGTGGGAATTCCTGCCCGACAGGTCTATACCCCAAGATGGGCACATACCGACGACAACCACGCTTGGGTGGAGGCATGGGCCGACGGCAAATGGTACTTCCTCGGAGCCTGTGAACCTGAACCCGTGCTTAATCTCGGGTGGTTTAATGAGAGTGCCTCGCGTGGTATGCTCATGCACACAAAGGTGTTTGGCGACTACGACGGACCAGAGGAGGTGGTGAGCCGCACTCCCTGTTACACGGAAATCAATGTTGTGGAAAACTATGCCCCAGCAGCCACGCTGAAGGTGCTGGTGACGGATGCTGCCGGCAAGGCGGTCAGCGATGCGCTGGTGGAGTTCAAACTATACAATTATGCTGAGTTCTATACCGTGGCTCAGAAAACGACCGACACGGCGGGCCGCACGTTTCTGACGGCGGGTCTGGGTGACATGCTGCTGTGGGTGTCGAAAGATGGAAAGTATGCCATACGGAAGGTGAGTTTCGGAAAGGACAAGGAGGTAACGGTGTCGCTGGATGGCAAGACGCTGCCACAGCAGTTGGACCTTGACATGTCGCCTCCGTCGCCGAGTGTGACTCTTCCGGAGGTAACCCCTGAGCAGCGTGCGGAGAATAACCGACGTCTGGCGCAGGAGGACAGCATCCGCAAGGCGTATGAGCGCACCATGCCCGTAGAGGCTTGGCGGGGCAACCATCAGACCATACGCCAGTATCTGGAGAATACCCAAAACAAGGTAATGGCAGAGCGCCTGCTGGATGTCATCTCCGCCAAGGACCTACGTGACATCTCTCTGGAGGTGCTGATGGACAATGAGACAGAGAAGACCGATACCTCTGAACTATACCTCCGCTATGTGCTGAACCCTCGTGTGGAGAATGAATGGCTGACTCCCTACAAGGCTTTTTTCAGGAAACAGATGGGCGCAGCGGTCAGCAATGCAGCCGCACTGACAGCGTGGTGCCAAAGGAATCTCCGGATGGACAACGAGCATAATCCGCAGCAGTTGCGCATGCGTCCGATGAGTGTCTATCGGGAAAGGGTGACCGATGAACTGGGGCGTAAGATTTTTTATGTCAGCGTGGCAAGAAGTTTGGGCATACCAGCGCGCATCAATGAGGTGGACGGCACGTTGCAGTACCATGAGGGTGGCAATTGGCATGACGTGCTGTTTGGCGAAGACCAGCGTCAGTCTGCTGTGACACCAAGCATGCTGCAACTCGACTATGTCCCTGTGAAATACTATGAAGACCCCAAATATTATATCCACTTTACATTGAGCAAACTGAAGGATGGCAGGGCGCAGTTGCTGACCTATCCGGAGGAGGCAACTTGGAAAAAGGACTTCAGCCAAGGTGTGGGAATGGATGCCGCTGACGGGGAGCGTGAACTACTGCTGACCACCGGCATGCGTATGTCGGACGGAAAGGTGCTGGCACGTCTGCAGCGCATCTCGATGACGCCATCGCCACAACCCGTGAAGGCAACATTCACCATGCGTGAGGACAAGGAGGGCGTGCAGGTCATCGGTTCGTTCAACGCGGAGAACTTATACTGTCCGCTTTCAGGAAAAAAGGAACCCAAGTCGCTGTTGAGTACCACAGGCAGGGGCTTTTATATTCTCGGTTTTGTGGCTCCCAATCAGGAACCCACTAACCATGCGCTGCGGGATATCATCGCCACGAGGGATGGGTTTGAGAAATGGGGGCGCAAAATTATTCTTCTGCTGGGGGACGACGAGGCCAACCGATTCAACTTCAGTGAGTTTGATGGTCTGCCCAATACAGTGGAATGGGGCACTGACCCTGATGGCAGGTGTCTGAAAGAGGTGTGTGAGCAAATGAGACTCACGTCTTCATCATTGCCTGTGTTTGTCATCTGCGACACCTTCAACCGTGTGCTGTTCGTCCAGCAGGGCTACACCATCAACCTGGGTGAGCAACTCCTAAAAATCATCAGCCAGCTATAAGAAAAGGCCTGATGAGTCTGACCTGTCCGACCTGTCCGACTTGTCCGACTTGTCTGACTTGTCCGACTTATAATAACTCAATGATTTTCTTGACTGTTTCAGCGCAGGTGATGCCTTTGCCACCTGATGCAGAACCATGGATTTCCATGACACCCGTCTGGTCGGCTATCAGACGGGCATTATGCTCGTTGACACCTCCGCCTGGCATGATGATGATGCGCCCGTCAGCCTGCTCATGCAGTTGACGGAGCAAGGGTATGCCCTGCTCTGCGGTAGGTTGCTGTCCTGAGGTGAGGATGCGGCGGCAACCCAATGAGATGATTTGCTCCAGTGCACCGAAGGGGTCGCGGCAACGGTCGAAAGCCCGGTGAAAGGTGATAGGCCTGCCGTCGGCGGCATCCACCAACCGTCGCATGACTGTCATGTCGATGTCGGCATCAGGAGTGAGGGCACCACATACAAAACCATCGGCAAAAGGCAGCATGGCGTGGATGTCGTGTTCCATTACAAGCACCTCCTCTTCGGTATAGACAAAGTCACCCTCGCGCGGGCGGATGAGCACATGGATGGTGACGGAAGGAAAAAGGCCACGGACGGTCTGGAGCATACCGATGGATGGCGTCAGTCCGTCGAGAGGGAGAGCGGAGCACAGTTCGATGCGCCTTGCGCCCCCCTTCACGGCAGCAGCCACACTTGGTAGGTTGCCTGTACACACTTCAAACAGATGCTCCATCAGTCACAAAACCTTCGGATGATGTCGCCATAGTGGTCGATGCGGCGGTCGCGGAGGAAAGGCCACCAGCGGCGCACCTGTTCACTATGTCCGAGGTTGACGGTGATGACGGCAGACTCCTCCTCACTGTTGCTGGCACGGAAGAGCATTTCACCTTGCGGTCCGGCTACAAAACTGCTTCCCCAGAACTGTATGCCACGGGTCTGTCCTGATGGGTCGGGCTCATGCCCCACACGGTTGACGGCGATGACGGGAAGTCCGTTGGCGACGGCATGTCCGCGCTGCACGGTGGTCCATGCCTCTCGCTGGCGCTCTTGCTCCTCGGGGGTATCGCTGCTCTCATAGCCGATGGCGGTGGGGTAGACGAGGAGTTCGGCTCCTGCGAGTGTCATAAGGCGTGCTGCCTCAGGATACCACTGGTCCCAGCAGACGAGAACACCGATACGCCCTATGCTGGTGTCGATGGGTTGGAAACCGAGGTCGCCGGGTGTGAAATAGAATTTTTCGTAATATGCAGGGTCGTCGGGGATGTGCATCTTCCGATAGCAACCGGCGATGGTGCCGTCGCGCTCTATCACTACTGCGGTGTTGTGGCAGAGTCCTGGTGCGCGCCGCTCAAAGAGTGAGGTGACGATGACCACACCGAGGCTGCTTGCCAGTTCGCCAAAAAACCGGGTGGACGGACCGGGGATGGGCTCGGCAAGCTCGAAGTTGTCGACGCTTTCTACCTGACAGAAATAGAGCGAGTTGTGGAGTTCCTGAAGCACAATCAATTGCGCTCCGCGCTTGGCGAGGCTGGCAATTCCCTCGCTGAGTCTCCGCATGTTGTCTTCTTTGTCTGCAATATTGTGCTGTTGCAGGATGCCGATTTTTATTTCTTTCATTTTTTTGTATTTTTAGGAGTTTTTGCCTTTCCGGGTTCTCCGGAATCTCCGGAATTTCCGGATTATCCGGTTTATCCGGTTTATCCGGATTTTCCGGAGTCAATAATACTGCATGGTGAGGCAGTGTATGGAGCCGTGCTGGCGGATGATGGTGCGGGCATCGAGACGCAGGATGTCGCGGTCGGGAAAAGCCAGGGCAATGGCTGCTGCTGCCTGGTCGTCGTTCTCAGGCTGTGCGTAGGAGGGCACGATGACTGCCCCGTTGATGACGAGAAAATTGGCATAGGTTGCCGGCAACCGCTCCCCTTCGTCATAGATGGCGGCAGGCATGGGGAGGGGGAGCAGGCGATAGGGCAGGTCGTCTGTGGTGCGCAGGGTGCGCAACTGTGCCTGGAGTGCCTGGAAGTCCTCATATTGTTCATCGGATGGGTCATCGCACGCTACATAGAGCAGGGTGTCCTCGGGTGCGCACCTCACGATGGTGTCGATATGTCCGTCGGTGTCGTCGCCGATGAGGTTGCCGTGGTCAAGCCATACGATGCGCTTGGCGTGCAGGCGTCTGAGCAACTGCACCTCTATGCCATGGCGGGTCAGTGGTTGGTTGCGGTTGGGTGCAAGCAGGCATTGGCTGGTGGTGAACACCGTGCCCCGGCCGTCGCTCTCCACGGCACCGCCTTCGAGCACAAAGTCATCGTGTGAGAACATGGGGCCGCTGAGAATGCCCGTCTTGGCAAGGTGACTGTTGATGGCATTGTCGAGATGGGCTTCAAATTTCCTTCCCCAACCGTTGAAGCGGAAGTTGAGCAGGCGTTTCTCTTCTGGTTCCTGTCCGAGGAGCGTCAGCGCTCCGTGGTCGCGTGCCCAGGTGTCGTTGGTGGGACACTGGCAGAAGGTCACCTTGCTGAGTGCCTCATCGGTCAACCGTTCCTCCAGTTGCTTTTTGGTAGCATCTGTGTCGGGTGCGACGATGAGCAGCCTCTCGTAGCGGGTGATGAGTGCTGCGAGTTGCAGATAAGTCTCTGTGATTTCGTCGAGATAATCCGCCCAGTCGGTGCCGGCGTGTGGCCATGTGAGCTGCACCATCGACTGCTGCTCCCACTCAGCGGGGAAATAGAGGTTGTTGTTCATGGCCTTTGCGCGATGTGTTTCTTTCCTTTGGTAATGATGATGCCCTTTCCGTCGGAACGGATGCCGTCAGGACGGTAGGCTCTTGTCTGTGAGGCAGCGTTGCCGTTGGTGGTCGGTCTGCGGATGCCCGTCACGTTGTCCTTGTATTCATCAATATTGTTCACGTAGTTGATGTCGTAGATGTCGCTCTGCCCTGTGGTGGAGGTGAGGCCGAAAATGGTCTGCCCCATGCACACGTCGGGACGGTCGCCAGAGAAGTTCTCGTAGATGCCGCTGGTGGGCAAGTCCCATGCGATGATGTACTGCGACTTACCGTCGATGTTCACCGTCTGTGTGAATTTTGGCGGCACCTGCGTACCGTGGTTCGAACCGTTGAGCCACCACAGGTAGGAGGCTCCTGATGTGGTGCTGAGATTGGTGCCGCGCACCACGAGATAGGTCTGGTCGTTGGCGATGGTGTAGTCGTGCTCCTGGTATTTGTGCATGAGGGCGACATTGTTGGCACCCGTTGCCTTGACGTGGATGATGTTGCGCTCGGTGTCGTAGGTGATGTTGGAGGCCGCCACACGGCCTGGGTCGCCGGTGGTCCACTCATATGCCACAAAGCGATAGGCGTGTGCGTCATACCCCTTCATCAGTCTGACGTAATAGACACCGGGACAGAGGGTGGAGGGGGAGGCGGTAAGGCGCACCACAAACTGTTTTTTCACATGTCCGTAGGTGTCGGTGACGAGTTGGTCGGGGATGGGATATTCCACGTTGTAGAACCCGTTGGCATCGCTGCCTTTTGCCGAACTGGGGATGGTGATGTCGGCCACTTTCGTGCCGTCGATGGTCAGCGTGGCCTTGCGCCCTCTGTCGGCGAGGTTGAAGCGGAACATGACGCTGAGGCTGTCGGCGACGAGGTCTTTATTATATAATGTATATTGGATATGGCCGTTGGCTCTTGCGTCACGGTAGTGCTCGGTGTTGTACTCACCAGTACTTGAGTCGTTGGAGTAGTTGTACTCATGTCCTGCCTCGCTTTGCTGCTCGCCGGGTGCCACGAAGTCGAGGGTGCGCTCATTGAGGGCCTCGTTGGCAGCCTCCGACTGTGCCATGTCGCTCTTCACGTAGTTTTCGGCGGTCTGCTGATACCAGTAGCACATATAGCGGGCGTGGTGAATCTGATAGAAGGGACGCAGTTCCAGTTGGTTCCAGTTGTAGGTTTCCGCATTATTGCGGCTGGCATTGATGGTGAAGCGCAGGTCGTTGTCGGGCTTGCGCTCAATCCTGTCCAGCACCTCGCTGCGGGCGCCGATGAGCAAGGGGGCGGTGGATAAGTTTTTCGAGGCGCCCATGCTGCCGGGGGCATGGTCCATGCGTCCGGCGCCGGCATACTCGTTTTTCAGTTTCTCATAGATCAGTCCGGTCTCTCCAGCCTCAGCGGTTGAGGTGGCTGTGGTCTGGGCACCAAGCAGGATAGGACCGAATTTGAAAGCGATATAGTCGGTGTAGTTGGGGCATTCCTCGTAAGTGAGCTGCATCGGCAGCCATACCGTCACCTTGTCGCCGACAGCCCAGTCGCGGCTGATGCTCACATAACTGGCCTTCCCTTGCTTCACGTCGATGTCGGCTCGCTGACCGTTGACCATCACGCTGTATTGCTCGCCTGCCCATGCGGGATGGCGGATGGCAAGGGTATAATTGCCTGCCTTGGTGATGGTAAGCGTAGTGGTGGCGGTGTTGGGTGTGGGGATGTTGGAGGCTGTCGGGTCGATGCAAGGGAAGAGTGTCTCTTGTCGGATGCCGAAGGTCTCATTGCTGAGTTCGCTGGGGATGAAGAGGTTGACATAGAGCGTCTTGTCACCGTCGTGGGTGTAGATGAAATGCCCGTATTTGGAGTGGTTTTCCATGCCGGTGCCCACGCAGCACCACATGCCCTGGTTGACTTGTGAGTAGATGCGGTAGCCTTGGGGTCTTAGGGTGGTGAAGTAGACATAGCCGCCGGTCTGTGGGTCCTGCGTGGTGAGGATGTGGTTCCACAGCGTGTTCTCATAGAAGTCGGCATAGCGTGCGTCGGCGGTGCGGTCGGCCATCATCTCCGACAGTTTGAGCATGTTGTTGGAGTTGCAGGTCTCGGGTCCGTCGGGCTGGTCGATGTACCTGTTGGAGTTGGCCTTGGAGAGGAAATGTTCGTTGACGCTGTTGCCGCCGATGCACACCGTGCGGTGTGTGGCGACGTCGGTCCAGAAGTTTTCTGCTGCCTTGATATAGGAGGTGGCGGTGGGGTCTTGCTCCCCGATGCGCTCCATGCCGATATACTTGGGTACCTGTGTGTTGGCGTGTCTTCCGTCGAGGAAGGTGGTGTTGAGTGTCTGCATGCCGTTGAGCATGGTCTTGTGGGTGTATTTCTTGGCGGCGGTGAGGTATTTGCTGTCGCCAAAGAGTTGGTAGGCATCGAGCAGCGACTCATTCATGCCTCCATGCTCGATGCCGAGCAGATTTTCCATATCGGAGGCGCTCACCTTTGCCACCACATTGACGCTCCAGTCGGCCAGTTTGCGGAACATCTCGCGGGCGGTCTCGCTCTTGCCGTAGAGCCATGCATCGCGAAGACCGGCGAGAATCTTGTGCTGGCAGTAGAAGGGCACCCATCCTCCGTGGTTGCGAAGCGGTGCGGTGTTGCCTGTGAAGAGCGATTTCCAGTCGCTGTTGATGGGCTGTCCGCCGATGAAGCCGTAGAGGCCGTCGGTGCTGTTGTCAAATTGGTCCTGGCAGTCCTTCATCACGTCGATGAAATGCTGCATCCGTGACTTGAGCCTTGCCTTCATCGCCGTGTCATGGCAGGCGGCGTAGGACAGCGCAAGGGCTGAGAGGTAGTGCCCGCCAACATGTCCCTCAAGGTTGAAACTGTTGTCGCCCCAGTTGGTGAAGGAGGGGTGCTTGGATGTCCATTGGTAGTAGGGACTTTGCTTGTCGGTAGTGTTGCTGAGTCCTGACTGACGCACGTAGGGTGTGAGCAGGCGGTCGGCATCATAGCTGAGCAATGTCTGGAAATTGAGGTCTGTGGCGGTCTTCATCGGACCGTCGAGCAGGGTGACCTCGTCGAGGTCGAAATGCTTGGGGTAAAGGATGGCTTGCGCGCTGGCTGTCGTGATGCCCATCGCCAGCATGATGAGCAAAAGGTAGCGGTGTTTCATTGAATGAAGGAGGTTGGTGGGTGATTTGATATAGCAAAGGTACAAAAAAAGAAATAGAAAGAAAAAACTAAGTGCAAATTCTCATCAAGTTTTTGGGAAAAATGCTAACTTTGTGCCATTAATCGAAAAACAATGAAGATTATTCCGACATTACAGTCAAATACAAACTTCTGGGCGGCAGCCTTGATGTTCTCATTTTTAGGGGTGGCATTCACCGCCTGTCATCATGACAAAGTGGTGGAGACACAGTCTTTTTATGTGGATGCTGAGGGAACATTGGTTTCCAAGGAAACTCCTGGTGCCGTGGTTGAGGCATTGCCGTTCTCTGGCGATGATGTGGCGGAGTCTACCGTCGATGACCATGGTGCGCCATGCATCCGTATAGCGGGTGATAAGCGCATCAGCCATCCTGAGAAAATGGTGGTGCGCGACAGTTGCTTCATCGTCATGTCCAAAAAGGACTATTACCTCTATGTATATGAGCCTCAGGGTGATGACACGGTGATGCTGGCGCGCTACGACTGCTGTTTCTCGCGGTCTAAAGGTCAGAAAGAAAAAGAGGGAGAC
>JAGCXX010000067.1 GCA_017961115.1 Prevotella sp.
CTCCCAAATGCCTATGAAGGATTCCTGCGTATGTGAAGCAACCTTGCCTTCTACTACCATGCGGACAGCATCCAATGTCAGCTCATGACCTGGATTCAGATTGACAAGCATCTCTTTGTATTTGTCAATACGTTCTAACAGCCGTTTCTTCTCCTCATACTTAGGCGACTTGCTCTTCTGTACATTGCAGATTTCGGAGAATTCTTGCTTGCTGCAGCTGCCACCTACTGGATAATAGTAGGAGCGTCGGTCGATAGTGAAGCGGGCCTTTACTGGATATTCCGATACATCTTTGCGGTTGCTGCGAATGTCGAGGACGATAGCCATTGTGCACTGACGTTCTTTGAAGCCAGCCAATGAGGTTGTGAGTTTCTTTGCCATAGTTCTTTCTTTTTTGTTTTCGCGAAAACATTGAGCCATACAGACCCGTCGTCTGCTGCCCCAAAATCGCTCAAATCTTGTTCTATTTCATTCAATTTTCTGCCACCTCCAGACTCAGGTATGATGTCTTTTTGCATGATTTTCGCGAAAACAATGCGAAAACAATCGGCGTGAGTTAAGGGGTTATTTAACATTTCATTTGATGGTGCAAATTTAGTAAATTATTGATAATCAACCAAATTTCAAGCAAAGGAAATTTCATAAAATTGTATTCTCTCAGACTCATAATCTGGAGGTCACAGGTTCAAGCCCTGTCTGGTCCACAATGGAAAATCAAGGAGTTACGCCAAAAACGTAGCTCCTTTTTCTTTGTATTGCGAACAATTTGCGAACAATATTGCATTTCGCGAACACCCAATATAACCATTTTTCGGGCATAAAGAAAAATCTCACAACAATAGCTTATTATTAAACTATTATTTGCATATTTACAGCGTAAAAGTTTAATATTGAACTATTATGGATGATATTTATATGCTTGCAGATGCCATTATCCTTAATAGGATAGGTAGTCACTTGAAAACTGTCCGGCTAAGACAGAACATCACCCAACAGAGTCTTGCCGATGCTGCTGGGGTGTCTCTTTCTTCTCTGAAGAAAATAGAGAAGGGGAAAATCGGCTCGTTTGATTCTTTGCTAAGATTACTACGTACTTTAGGTAAGCTTGATGTGCTTCAGCCTTTGGTGGATGAAGAACAGCTGAGCCCCAGTGAATACAACAATCTTGTTCAAGCTAATACGGCCAAACACCAACGCCAACGAGCTGTTGGAAGACTTAATAATACAAATAAGGAGGAATCAGAATGGTAGATGTTGCAAAAGTCAGTCTTTGATCTTCTGATTGACACCTAGCAATCCGAACGGCAGACGACCAGCAGCAGAAGCAGACTCGGCCACGGCCTTGGCAAACTTCGGAGGAAGTATTCGTAGATGCGACCGAATAGTGTGCAAAATGTTAAAGTAATAACTTTATTAGTAATAAACTTGTTAGTAATAATTTTGTTTCATATCTTTGCACCTAGAAAACAATGTTTGAATATATGGCTATAGAAAATCCATTTATCTTTGGCAAGGCTGCTGAAGGAACATATTTTACAGATAGGACAGAAGACGCCAAACGTCTCCATGCCAATCTAACGCATGGCATTAACACTATTTTAATTTCTCCTCGCCGATGGGGAAAGACATCGCTTGTGAAGAAAGTTATCACAGAAATTGACAGGCCTGACATCAAGCCTGTTTTCATCGACATCTTCCAGTGCAAGTCAGAATACGAGTTTTACCATGCCTTTGCTTCATCTGTCATCAAGCAGACATCTTCAAAACTTGACGAGTGGGTGGAAACGGCAAAAACCTTCCTTTCCAACATCTCGCCCAAGTTCTCATTTGGTTCCGACCCAATGAATGACTTTTCGCTGTCGTTTGAGTGGAATCCCAAAGACGATACTGAAACCGACATCTTACAATTGCCAGAGAAGATAGCTCAAAAAAAGAATATCCATTTGGTAGTATGCTTGGATGAGTTCCAACAAATAGCAGACTTCAATGACTCATTGAAGTTCCAGAAAAAGCTACGCTCTGTATGGCAGCATCAGCAGAAAGTCACGTATTGTATGTTTGGCAGCAAGAAACACCTAATGGATAACATCTTTAATGACAAGAGTATGCCGTTCTACAAGTTTGGAGATATGATGTTCCTAAAGAAGATACCCACAGAGGAATGGGTGCCATTCATTTGTGCCAAGTTCCAAGAAACAGGCAAGACAATCTCAACTGAACAGGCTGCCAAAATCTGCGAAGTTACAGAAAACCTCTCTTCATATGTTCAGCACTTGGCATGGGTGTTGTGGTATAAGACCGATAAGGTTGTAACCAACAAAGATGTCATGGCAGCCATCGATGACCTACTGGAACAGAACAAGGTGTTCTTCCAACGGGAAGTGGAGCAATTATCTGAGTTTCAGCTTAACTTCCTTCGGGCATTGGCTAATGGCGTGACCACTGGGTTCAGTCGAAAAGATATTATTAAGAAGTATCGCCTTGAGTCTTCGGCCAACGTGCAATCGGTCAAGAAGGCTTTGTTGAAGAAAGACCTTATTGACGTGGATGGACAGGAAATCTCTTTCAATGACTCTCTTTTCAAACAATGGCTTAAACGACAGAAATTCTATGATTAGCGAAAGGCTAAAAAAGAAGATTTTATTTCTCCATCAACTCCATGAACAGAGCCTCCATTTCCGCTTTGCTCATTTTCTTGAATGGTCTGTGACTGACTGAGATTGTGAGTGTGTTTCACCATCACTTGTTTTTCAATTATTAGGGGTTGTGAATGGGCATTGCTGACCATCTATAACAGCATGCTTGCCGTCCACTATAACATCAATCTCAAATTCAGATGGCCTTGGAGAATTGCCTTGATAAAAAAGCTTTCGTTTGGTGATAACCTTTTTGCCATTTTCCCATCCTTCATTTATTTCAAATTGCTCAACCTTACGCCATATTCTTGAATTGCTTTCATTTAAAGTCTTTTCCATAGGCACTTGATTAATCAACTCATTCGGGCCACCCATCCCCATCTGTATCAAGTGTCCTCCGTCATCAGTATCCATATCGCCACCTTGTGATTCCACTATTCGCTTTTGTTCTGGGAGATTCCCTCTGTAACGTTGGACTATTTTATCTTTCTCAAAAACTGCCTTCGTTTCTGTTACCCGCCCCAACTCATCTGTCCAAAAGGTCATATAATCATCAATAATGTATGTCTTGTTAGGAAGACGGTGACTTAAAAACTCATTCAAGCCGTAGTTCACCCCCTCATAAACTTTAGGGTTCTTGGCACCAGCAACAGCTCTTGCAACACTGCCATCAATCTCAATATGGCAATTTGGCCATTCCACTTGTGACAAAAAGATTTTTCCGTCATCTGTAAGTTCTACAGCAAACTTATCCCAGTCGGTCTTCGTCCTTGGATTGTTGATAATCTTCTCTATCAGTTCTTTTAACTCAGGATGATGTTCTGAGAGATACTCCGACGCTTCCCTTCCTTCTTTTCTCAGGACAACATTCGCCGCTTTTTCGGCAACTTCTTCTGTTGCTTCCTCTGATGTTTCTTCATCATTCCTCATCCCTTCCTTTTCAACAACATCAGATGTGCCTTCCTTATAAAAGAATCGGGAAAGCTTGTCGCATGACAAAAGCAAAAGCAGTGCTACCGCACAAAATAACAGTTTTTTCATCTTCATTATAATATTAGATGGGTACTACTAACCTGTTGTCCCCGATGAACAATATGCATCAATAGTGGTCAATACTATTTTGTTTGCAAATATAATGAAAAAAGTGACACATCCAATTGGATACTGTCACTTTATTCTTTGGGGGAATTATATACCTGACGCTGCTATTGACCTTTCACCAAATCCTGCACCTCTTTGGAAAGATAAGGCAGGATGGTGGGCAAGTCGTATGTCATGGTCTCGAAGATGCCGTTGGCATAGCAATGCTGGTGCATCACCGTGTCGTTCACCAGTCCGGTGTTCTCCAGCAACACGCCCTCCCCATTGTTGAGTTTGAATTGGATGTCACTCCAAACATCACTGCTGCGCAGGTCGGGATGCTCAGCCATGAAACGCAACAGGTTGTCGTAACTGATGACCCCGTCAAATCTGCGTCCGTCACTCTTTCTGAAGGTCACCCAGTTTTGATTGATGGTCAACCCCTCTCCGTAAAACGACCTGTTGCTCTCGTATGTGACATAGGAGTCTGTCTGTGCCGCCACCACCACCTCGAGGTTCTCATAACTCACACGGTCGCTGTCTCTCTCCAATTTATCCCGATAGGCCTCCTGATAATGGGCCAGTAAATGATGGCTGTCGGAAGTAGCCACCTCATCATAGGTCAGGAACCCTGGTTCGTCAGACTCATAGTACTCATACAATTCTTGGTTTAGAAACGCGATGATGCTGTCCATCAACACCTGTGGTCCTTTCATGGGAGCATCGATGACGGCACCGATGTCGTAGGGACTCCCCGTTATCGGATGGTTGATACCCCTCACCACGCTTTCCTGGCGCTCCACCACCAGCGATTGCTCTCCTGCCACCTCATTGGTCTTGCAACCATTCATGGCCGATGCCAAAACGAGCAGCACCACTGCCATACATATCTCCTGTCTCATTTTCTTTTCCTTTTTTATTTCATTCAGATGTAGTCTGTCTTTTTAAAAGAGTAAATTTCAATGGGAAATCTTACATTTACGACAAATGATGATGGTCATTCGGGGAAATGTCGCAAAACGGTTGGACTGTCGCTTCCTTTTAAAGGAAAAAACGCCAAAAAGCATTGCTAAAGTGAAAATCCCCTCTAAATTTGCATCAGAAAAAAACAAAAAACAAAATAATAAACAACTAAAAAATAAAGATTATGAAAACAATGGAATTAAACCCGATGGCAGTAAGCCTGAACGAGAGTGAAGAAAAAGTGATGAGCCTCAAGAAGGCCACAAAGAATTTCCTGAAGGCAATGGGAAAGTTCGCCAAGGCAACAGGAAGATTCTTCATCGTCATCAGCCCCGCGTACCCACAATATATGGAAAGCCTAAGAAGAGAGAACAATGCTCAGTAATTACCAACCGGCGCCCTCTACGCCATGGACAAGAAACAAGGTTTTGAAGACACCCCTCTCTGGGCTTGACCCTATGCCAAGCAGTTAAGAACCTCAAAAGTCGATGCTTTTGAGGTTCTTTTTTCTATGATATCAATCTCTTTCACCTAATCATGTCCACCTCATCCTCGGGCAAGGCGATGCTGCCCACCTCTTCACCACGGGCGGAATACACATGAATCTCAGGATAGAGATACTGCTTGTTGAAGATGATATACTCCTCCGACTCCTTCAGCGGTTGCTTCTCTGAGCGCATGGCGGTACTTGTCGTGATGATGTAGTCCTGAGCATACTCCATCTCCGCCGCCATCAGCACGTTGGTCAGCGTATGCGAGATGCAGACAAACATCTGGTTCTCCAGCGTCTGCACCCTTTTCGAGTCGGGATATACCAAGAGTGTCATCTGTGGTGAGTGCATGAAACCCGTGAAGATTTCAGCCTGGAGGACTACCACCGGATGGCTGGTAAACTTCTGCACACTGATTTTCTGTTTTGAGTCATTCACCACCACGTCTTTGAATGACGACCGTTTGTCGAGGAGCCAAGTGATGCCCATCACAAACAGTTCCTCATATTCCTCACCTTCTTGGCTGAAGATTTTGGTCACCTTATCCTTCTCTGAGTCATACATCCACAGATTGATGCGGGCATACAGGTCATCTTCTTTGGACGGCAATTGTTCCACGAAGAAGAAATACTCATCGTCGAACCCGCTGAGCGCGCTCTCCGCGATGTCCTGAGCCGTCATTGTCCCTGGTGTGTTTACAAACAAGTTCTCGAAATACAACTTTGCCGGCACTGCTTTAGCCGGCAGACCTATTTGCTGCAGATGGCTGATTTCCACCGCCATAACCATGCTGGCCATCAACATGGCTGTCATCAAAAAAGCAATTCTTTTCATCTTTATTTGAATGAATTTATATCAACTATGAATTTATATCTTCAATGTCCCTTCTCATTTCACGTTGAACACCTTGAGATAAGGATTGGCCAATGTGAAGGGTGCCCAAGTTGCTGCATCCAATCCGTTTGGATTACCGAATTTCGCAAAGTTCGTCCAGCAGTCCATCACCTCGTCCGCGAGCACATAGTCTGCTGGTGTCATCGGCCGCCAGCTGCGGTCCAGCGTGTGAAACATATACCATAGTTCGGCCGAATGAAATGCCCCGTCGTGGGTGCCTGGCAGTTTGCGGGCAAAGAGGTATTGGAATGCCGGTCTTTGGTTGAGCGAGTCGCGCAGGAAGCAGAACTCATCAATCTGCTTTCCCATCGGACGGATGTCATCCAGCGTGCAGCCAATCATATACTGTGCATCCGCCAAGTGGTTGTTCCTTGCCGCATCGTCGAACGACTCTGTCAGAAGGACACCATCGATATGTGGTCTGAACAAGCCCATACCATTCTCCTTGAACACCCGCAGGAGTTCCTCCGCAGGCGCAGCACGCATCCCCTTCAAAGAGCGTAATCCATGTTTGTCCATGAACTCCTTCCCTGTCGCCTCTGCTTTCTTCTGGTCAGGGTCATTACCAGTGGACGTGCTGATGCCGCCGCCACTCTGTATCACCGCATTTCTAATCATCCCCTTCGACAGTGGCGACGACACTAAGCATTTGATACTTGCCGCACCCGCACTTTGCCCCATGACAGTGATGTTGTCTGGGTCGCCGCCAAACTGTGCGATGTTGTCATACACCCATCTCAGCGCAGCCACTTGGTCGTAGGTACCGTAATTGCCCGACGTGCCGTCCTTGTTCTCCTCCGACAATTCAGGATGTGAGAGGAAGCCGAAGATGCCCAGACGATAGTTGATGGTGACGAGTATCACCCCTCGTTTTGCCCATGCATCACCGTCCATAGTGATTTCATGTCCGTAACCATTGAAGTATGCACCACCATGCACCCAAAATGCCACCGGCAGTCCACCTTGCCTGTTGCCCACCTCCTTCGTCGGTGTCCAGATGTTCAGATACAGGCAGTCCTCGCTCTGCAAAGTCTGCTCCTTCCAGTAGAACTCATTACCGTAGAAGGTGCCCACGGCGTTGCCTGGTTGCCAGCAGATGTTGCTGAAAGTGTCTGCCTTTCTGACTCCTTCCCACCTCACCACTGGCTGTGGCCGTTTCCATCGCAACTCACCCACAGGAGGCGCCGCGTAGGGTATGCCACGGAACACTGTTACGCCTTCTGCTGCGGAGGGTACGCCCTGCACGTATCCACCCTCCACTTTCACGACGGTTTCCTGTCCCCAGACAGCAGTCACCATCATGGTCACAACCAATAATGCAATTCCTTTCTTATCCATTGTCTTTATTGATTACTAATGATTCTATTTATCACGATTCTGTCTGCCGGCAACCAGTTTACGCTTTCCAACTCATCTTTTTTGAGCCATCGCGATGCCTCATGCTCATTCAGGTGCATCGCCTCTGTCTGCAGCGAGCAGAGGAAACAGTGCATGGTCAGGTGAAACTTGGGGTAGTCATACTCCACCGTGCACAGGAACTCATCCACGCTGATTTCGGTCGACAACTCTTCGCATATCTCCCGCTTCAGCGCCTCCTCCGGCGTCTCCCCTGGCTCCATCTTGCCGCCAGGGAACTCCCACCAGTCTTTCCAATCGCCATATCCCCTTTGGGTAGCGAAGACTTCACCCCCTCTGCGGATGATGGCTGCGACAACTTCTATTCGTTTCATTGTATCTTGGGTGGATTATGTATCTATTTTCATACTGCGCATCCGCAAAGATAAACAATTAATTTGTTTCCAACAAAGTTATTGCCACAATTAATGGGTTAGAAAATCCCCACGCCCTCTGTATATTGAGGATGTGGGGATAATCTTAATTTTTCAGAATTATTTGGAACATTCACATTAATGTTTTATTTTTGCATGGCAATGCCAACACCCTCAAACGGGTAATTTGAACTGACAGCACATGATGAGACGAGCAGCTATACTGATGGTGATATGCTTCGCCTGCATGGCAGCGACAGCACAAGAAGTTGGTGGGGGTATCTCCACCACCGATTCGATAGAAGTTCTGCCACAGGTCATGAAAAGCGACACATACAACGCCATACAGTCGACGAGAACATACAGTCCGGAAGAATATGTTGTACGCAATCTGCCCATGACCCAGCGCACCGACTCCCTACACCTTCCCACGCTCGACAACTGGGGAAGGGTGTGGTCCACACGAATGCCGTATTTCAGACCGGGATGGAGCACTTGGGACTTGCACCAAGGGCTCAATGTCAACATTGGCGCATCAGTATTCGCCGGGTTTGGCAAGCACTCGTCGGGTGCGGGATTCGGACAAAGCCTCTCTGCCATGTATGCCACACCCCTCACCTCCAAACTGTCACTGGCGGTGGGAGGATATTTCAGCAACCTGTATTGGAGCCACTCCAATTTCCGCAGCGCAGGGGTGTCTGCCGTCTTGGGTTATCGGTTTGACAACCACTGGGAGGCATTTCTCTACGGACAGAAGTCATTGACGGACAATCGCCTCGCACCCCTCCCCCTTTATGACATAGGCAACTGGGGCGACCGGATTGGGGCTGCGATAAGGTATAATTTCAATCCCTCCTTCAGCGTGGAGGTGTCGGTAGAGCGCGGCTGGATGCCTCACCGCGACTCCATTCACGACACCTATATGCAAATGCCGAGAGGAGATTGGTAGAAAAAAATGGAGGAATCAATCCTCCATTCCATTGAAATTGTTGTTGTTCTGCATTTCGTCGTCATCCCTCTGATCACCTTCGCGCTCACCTTCCCGCTGGGGTTTCCGCTTCATATTGCCGAAATTCCAGGTAAGGGTGAAATTGACCGTACGGCTCTGCCGCCAGTTCTTCTGATGACGTGTGAAGGTGTCGCTGTTGGTCTCGTTCTCCCATTTGCGAGAGTTGAGCACGTCGCGGCAGTTGATGGCAAGGGTGAACAACTTGTTGAAGAAATTCTTCCTGATACCTATGTTGATGCCGTAGTTGGGCTTGCGGTATCCCTGTGAGATGACCTGCTTTGAACGGTAGTTGAAGGTGGTTTGCACCGAGAGGTCGTAGGGCAGCCTGAGACTTGCCTGCATACGCGCGTTCCAGGTGAAATTGTGGTTCTCCGCGCCTGTCACCGTCTGTCCGTCGATGACATAGGTGAAGCCCTCCAACTTATAGTAATAGAAATTCGCCGTCGTCGAGAGGTCCAGGATTTTGAAGAGTTTGTTCTTCGCCGTAATCTCCAGTCCACTGCTCTTGCTGCTTGCCACATTCTCCGAGGTGCTGTACATCCTGCCGTCGGCTTTGTTCTGCCACACGATGCGCTGCATCACATCAGAGGTGGGCCGATAGTATGCGCTCACCAACAGCGAGTGCGCCGTCCATGTACGGAGGTAGTTGAGCGAGAAGAGATTGGAGTACTCCGGTGTCAGCAATGGGTTGCCGAACGATATCATCGACGCATCGCTGGTGTTGCGGAATGAGTTGAGCTGTCCGCCCCAAGGCCTGCGCAGACGCCGGGTGTAGTTGAGTTGCAACTGGTCGTTGTCGGTCATCTGATACGACAGGAAGAGACTGGGGAAGAGCTGGAAATAGTCTTTCTTGAAGGGTGCCTCCCGCTTGGAGGGGTCATGCTCCTGCTCCCACGTGTAACTCTCGGTGTTCACCTTCCAATACTCTCCGCGCAGTCCGGCCATTACCCCAAAGCGCCCCAATTTCCAATTGAGTGTGGCATAGAGGGCATGGACGTCATTGTCGTAGATGAAGCGGTTGAAATACGCCTTGTCCTCAACAAGGTAGCGACCGTCCCAAGTGGTGCTGTCGGCATAACTCTCCTGCGGTGTGTTCTCATGTGACAGACGCGCGTTGTAACCAGCCTCAAGTTTCAGGTTCTCCGTGATGGGATTCTCGTAGTCGAGCCTGATTTCCCATGTGCGGTTGCGCATGTTGAGTGGCCGCGAGAGGTAGTCGTAGATGGAAGGCTTGATGGGGTCGTAGTATACCGTCGAGTCCTGATGGATATTGTCGTTGTCGCCACCCCAGTGGTCGTATTCCACGATGAGGTCAAGGAAATGGCGGTCGCTGCCGAAGAGATGGCGGTAGTTGAACTCCACGTTGCGCATGCCCATGTCGCCATGCGAATAGGAGTGGCGCATCATCATGTAGGAGTCACTGGCAGCCCCGATGTTGCCGTAGTGATAGGGGGTGGTGTTCCAGTTTTTGTTGGAACCCGTCATAAACATACCCCCAACGGAAAAATCATCATTCTTCGTGGCATGAAGTGTGACACCGGCACGCATAAACAAGTTGTCGCCCTTACCCTCAGACGTGCCAAAGGCATTCTGATAGGTGTTGGTGGTGAGGTAGTTGGTCTGGCTCTCCGACCCGCCTTCGTTTTTGCGGTGGCGGTAACCGATATTAGCATAGGCATCCAACAGCGGACTATTGTAGTTGAAGTTGACGCTCGTATGGGCGCCGCCGCGCGTGTTGACACCTGCCTGCACCGACCCGTAATAGCCTGCCTTGCGGTCTTTCTTGAGCACGATGTTGATAATTCCGGCACTGCCCTCTGCGGAATATTTCGCCGAGGGATTGTCGATAACCTCAATGCGCTCGATGCTCTCCGCCGGCAACTGCTGAAGGATTTCCGCACGGTTGTCGGCAGTGAGGCCGCTCGCTTTACCGTTGATCCACACCTCTACACTGGTGTTGCCGCGGAGCGACACATTGCCGTCATTGTCCACCTCCACCGAGGGGATGTTCTCCAACACGTCGCTGGCAGAACCGCCGGCATTGGCGATGTCCTGCGTCACATCAAACGACTTGCGGTCCACCTCCAGTTTCATGATGGCGCGCTGCCCCGTGACAGTCACCTCCTTGAGCTGATGGGTGTCCTCAGCAATATACAAAGCATTGAAATGATGTGTGGGCTTGGCCGACGTGAGCGAGAAGCGCCGTGTCAGTGTCTTGTAACCCACAAAGGTAACGACGAGGTCATAGTTGCCATTCGCCAGACCCTCGATGTGAAAGTTGCCCTTCTCATCGGTGATGGCACCCTTCACCATCTTGGAGTCACCAGCGTTGTTGACCACTACATTGACAAAACCAAGTGGCTCGTCATTGGCCTTGTCGAGAACTTTTCCCCTAACTTGTCCTTGCGCAAAAACACATGCTGCCTGAACAATCAGCAGCATCAATATATAGAATCGATTCATAACGGTATTTAGACGAAAAGAATCCAAAATAGTTTAAAAGCGAAATAACAATTCATCGTTTTTAGGCTTCAGGAAGATTCACGATAACTTTTCCTGTCTATCTTGCCGTTGAATGTCCTTCTCACTGCCTCTACCTGCTCATAGAGGAGGGGAATCTTGTATGTTTCCAATTGCTTTTTCAAATGAAGGGCCAAGGCTCGCTTGTGGAGCACAAGACCTTCCTCCATGACAACAAGCAATTTCAATGCCGACCCCGTGATGGGATGTTCCACAGAGATGCAGACACACTCCCTTACTCCAGGAAAAGACATGGCAGCATCTTCCACATCGGTCGGGATGACCTTGAACCCACCGACATTGATGACGTCGCCCATCCTGCCCGACAAGTGCAGCATCCCCTCTGCATCAATGACACCAAAGTCGGAGGTATAGACCACACCATCCCTAAGAACAGACAGCGTGCGCTCTGGCTCTCCAGCATATCCTGTCATCAATGTTTTTCCATGGCAGGCTATCATGCCTTGCTCGGTGATGAAAATACCTGAGTTTTTCATCGGACGGCCCAAACAGCCCGCCACACATTTCCCATCATTGAAATTATAGGTGCAGATAATGCCCGTCTCGGTCGAGGCATACGTGTTGTACAACCTGCTGTTGGGCAGGATGCGGCAAAGATGCGCCATGTCGCCCGACGATATGGCGGCGGCACCCGTCTCAATGAAGTCTATCTTGTCGGCGTAGGAGGCCAGTCTGTCGGCACTGAACTGCAATATAATCCTAATGCTGGCAGGAACCAGGAACGTGGCCATCTTGCTTGCCGGATAGTCAAAAGCCTTGAAAAAAACGTTGATGTCTTTAAGACCATCCACCAAAATCAGCGTGGCACCAAGCATCATCACAGGATATATCTTGGAAAGGCTGCCGATATGGTTGAGGGGACCGTTGACGACAAAAACCAGCTCGTGTGTGAAGCCCTGCCCATCAATGAGGTTCTCCGCATCAGCGACGATGGCTTGATGGCTCACCATCACCCCTTTTGGCTCTCCTGTCGTACCTGTTGTGTACAGCACGTCGGCCGTTCCTTCCGGAGTGCTGAGCGGTTCCAGTTGCCCCCTGACCAACTCAAAGGCGACCTCGGGCATGTCGTGCTCCATCGGAGCAGCCACACAACCCATCATGTGAAGGGCAAAATAAGTCACGACATATTCTATCGTGGAACTTACCCTCACACAGACAATCTGTCCTTTGACATATTGCTTTTCCAACTCCTCCATCCTGACGAGGGTGTGCTGATACAACTGCTCATAGGTGCATGCCGTATCACCGCAGACCACTGCCGTTTTCTGAGGATAAAGTTCTGCGTTTCGTTTAAGGCAATCTTCAAAAACCATATCAGTTCTGCTCTTTGATTTTCCTCTCCACCATGGCGACGATATTGTCCAAAGACTTCAAGTTCTTGGGCGTCGCATCCGTAGACTCCAGTTTGATTCCAAATTCATCCGACAGCATCATCAGGATGGTTGTCACACCCAGAGAGTCGAGTTCACGGAACAAAAAATCTGAGTCGAAATCCACCAAAGGAAGCGCGTCCTCCAACATTTCTCTTATCTTCTCTTTCATTTCTGACATATTTTTAAAATGCTCATCCTACTATAACCGGATGGAAATGACCATATATCTCCAAATCTTTGTCCGTTGGTTCGATGATATACAGGACATTGTTTCCATCTCCATTCATCAATTGCCCAATCTGCTTCTCACCCTCCTTCTTCCTGATGGAGAGGTTGGGTGCCACAGACTCTGCACTATAAAAAGCCACGGCTATCTTGTCGTCATCTTCCTCCAATGCAGTGACATGGGTTTTGGGGCAAACGATGGCCATCAACAGCGACATCTCGCCCCACTGGTTGTTGACAACAATTGCCGTACGGCCCACCTCGTCTTCTTCGTTTGAAATCCATTTCTCATAACGGTCGTATTTGGACAACCGCCTGCTGACAGCAGATGATATCTCAATACCTTTGTATCGGTAACGGTCGGCCACAAACCTCGCATAATAGGCAGCGGTCTCCTTCTTGCGCCTGATCATCTCAAACTCCCCTTCAAAAAATCTTTGTATCGATTTCGTGCGCTCCACGTATGTTTGTCCCCATGTCAAATCCTCATGTGGTATTCTTTTCCCAATTCTCAAAGTGACCTCCCCTGAATAAGTGCAGATGGTATTGCGAGGAAACACGTGATTGATTCCATGCAGATGGATGGGAACAATGTCAAGACCACATTTCTCTGCAAGACGGAAAGCATCCTCATGAAATCTCAGGATAGAGGACGATGGGTTGCGCTCCCCTTCAGGAAAAATAAGCACCGAATAACCTTGGTTTATCAATTGACGGATTCGGCTCTCGTCAATAGTACCGCCGTTGGGTATCGTATAAAAATCCAACCATTAGAATACCTTCCTGATGATTCTGTTCTGGCTGGCATGCTC
>JAGCXX010000004.1 GCA_017961115.1 Prevotella sp.
CATCAATACCTGGCACGGCACGCCCATCAAGCGTATCGAGCATGAGGCCAAGACACCCCGCAATTTTCTGGCCAGGCGAACCATCCACTATGATGTGAGGTTATGTCAAAGCACATACGAGCGAGACATTTTCCTCAGAGTGTTCAACAGAAATGTGGAAGACTTTCACCTCACTGGACTCCCTAGCAATGATAGATTGGCCACACCCTGTAGTGAAGATGAGAAACAGCGTATCCGCGAACGGCTCGGCATACCCCACAACAAAAAGGCCATCCTTTATGCACCCACCTACAGGGATGATGAGCGCGATATGAATGGTAAACTAGTGGCACGCCTGAATATAACCCCATCAAAATGGGAGCATGCTCTGGGTGAGCAATATGTCATGCTATTAAGGCTGCATCACGAGGTCGACTCCACAAATCCATTTCCCCCCAATGACTTCATCATCGATACAACGACATATCCCGACCTCAATGACCTCATGCTCATTGCCGACATTCTCATCTCCGACTATTCCAGCATTTTCTTTGACTATGCCATCACAGGAAAGCCCATGCTCTGCTACACCTACGACTACGACTGCTACGAGGCGGTTAGGGGCATGTATTTCGACATCCGCGAGGCTTTGGAGATGAAAGGCCTGAGCGACAGTGAGGAACAAGTCATCCAAGAAATACTGACCATGGACAGCAACAAACGGCGCGCTATCACCCAGCGATTCCGAGAGAAATATGTGGAGGAATATGGACATGCCACAGAAAAGACGTTGGAAATAGTTCATCAGTTCATCATTCATAATTCATAGTTCATAATTCTCTCATTCGACAATTCGGGACTATACAATCATTCAATGACAAAATCTGACTTCATATTCGGGCTTTTGCGCTCCGCACTTTGGCAAACACCCCATCCCCATTTCAAGATGTCGCCCTATGAATACAAGGCAGTGATGGACGATGGTGAGAAGCAATGTGTGATGGGGCTCATCATTGATTGCCTAAGGAGCAACAATATGGAACTTACCAAAAAGTGCGTAGTCCATATGCTGCAACTGCAAAACACATTGGAAGCAGAAAACAAGAGAATCAACAGTGGATTGCACGAACTGTGTCAGTTGTTTGAAATCAACCACATCACCACTATTGTAGTGAAAGGGCAGACTCTCGGAGCACTCTATCCCAAACCCATGCTGAGGACGATAGGCGACATTGACTTCTACATACCAGCGAAACATTTTGAGAAAGCCAGGAAATTGATAGAAAAGGAATGGAAGGTGGAAATAGAAGATGGTGAATCAAAGATGCACGTTTCGTTCAGATACAAGGACATTGAGTTTGAGATGCACCGATTCCTACGTGAATTCCCCAACAAAAGCATGCAGAAAGCATTCAACAAACTCATGGATGCATATCCCCCTTTCCATGTTCAGGTAGAAGACATGGATGTCCCGACCCTTATGCCTACCATGAATGTTTTCTATACCTTTCTACATCTCTACCATCATTTCATCAAGATGGGTGTGGCGCTGCGACAACTCTGCGACCTTACCATGCTGCTCCACCATCAAAACGAGCGCATTGACCGCAAACTTCTCCAGCAGACACTTGACAATTTTGGATTCACCAAAGCCTTCCGCGCTATCGGTACCATCCTCATCGAGAAACTAGGACTGCCTGAGGAGGAGTTTCCCATCCCCATATCTGACTCAGATAAGAAATACGGAGAGAGGGCCTTGCAACTTATATTGAAACACGGCAACTGGGGACAGTATGAACGCGGCAGTCATGACCGCAAATCGTTCAAGTACCTGTTTGAGAGAGCCTATTTCAGGTTGTCCAACCAACTTTTTTTTCTCCGCCTCTCCCCCAAATACAACTGCTCACTTCTGCTCAGCGAGCTCCCCAGCAAGACATGGGAACGAACAAAAAGTTTGTTTTCATAATTATTTTCATAACATCGCATATAATAAAAAAAGAAATAGTTAACATCAAACCATTCATGAAAAGGATACTGATAGTAGGCGGCAGCAACGGTATCGGTCTGGCAATGGCGACACTGCTTGCGAAAAAAGAAGAAACAGAGAAAGTATATATCGTGGACAAGAGTCCACTTGCCGATATTTACCGACACGAAAAGATTGAGTCACACATTCTCGACCTTACCAGCGAGTCGTACGCAGTGCTTGACAACATCACAAACATCGACGGACTGATCATCACTGCTGGCTTCGGTCGGCTCGCCCTGTTTGAAGATATTGAAGAGAAAATGATACCGCTTTATTTCCAAGTGAACACCATAGGAGCCATTAGGGTCATCAAGCATTACTATCACCGACTGCTCTCACCCGATACTTTCAGATGCTGCGTTATGGTTAGCATTGCAGGATTCATGTCCTCACCCTTCTTCTCGATTTACGGAGCCTCAAAAGCCGCACTGAAAATATTTATTGAGAGTGTCAACGTGGAACTGGAGAAAGCAGGCACTTCCAACCGCATACTCAATGTGTCGCCTGGTTCCATCAAGGGAACTAGTTTCTCCAACAAATCAACAGACCTTGAAGCGGTGACACCCCTTGCCGAAGAAATATTGAAGCATCTTGAACAAGGCGATGACTTATTCATCCCAAAATATGAGGAAGTATTTAAGGAGGTGCTTCGAAGATACCATGAGGACTTCAGGAAAGAGGGTCTTCACAGTTACGACTACAAAATACAGTCGGGAAGGGTAAAAAAATAGTTGTGTGGGCACACAAACCAATAATTAACTTTTATTAAACATTTATAACCAATTGATTATCTGATAGTTATAAAAATGTTACATTTTTCGAAAAAAAAAGTTCAAAAAATTAGTTGGTGATTCAAAAATAATGTCTACCTTTGCGCAGTTTTATTAAACAACTGATTGTTATACAAATTTAAAAGCAAAGAAAAATGAAGAAGATTGCATTTATGTTCGTGGCCGTTGCAGCTATGGCTTTTGCTGCTTGCACTGAGAACAAACCCGCTGAGGCTGCCGCTGACGCTGCTGCTGACGCAGTTGAGGAAGTTGTTGATAGCGCCGCTGCTGCTGTTGAGGAAGTTGCTGACAGCGCTGCTGCTGCTGTTGAGGAAGTTGCTGACAGCGCTGCTGCTGCTGTTGAGGAGGCTGTTGCCGAGTAATTCCCCACACGGACAAATGACAGAACTACGCCGGGTCGTGAGATCTGGCGTTTTTTGTGCATTACAAATGTGGAAAAGCAATCTAATGAACAAAGGAGCAGACGAGTGTCCGCTCCTTTGTTCTTAGTGAAAAATAAACAGATTATTATTTGTTCAATGCAAGGTCGATAGCGACAGCAACGGCTACGGTAGCACCCACCATGGGGTTGTTGCCAATGCCGAGGAAGCCCATCATCTCCACATGAGCGGGAACAGAAGATGAACCTGCGAACTGTGCGTCACTATGCATACGTCCGAGAGTATCGGTCATACCATAAGAAGCAGGACCTGCAGCCATGTTGTCGGGGTGCAGCGTACGACCTGTACCACCACCGCTTGCCACTGAGAAGTAAGGCTTGCCAGCCAGCACACGCTCCTTCTTGTAAGTGCCAGCTACTGGGTGCTGGAAGCGAGTAGGATTGGTGGAGTTGCCCGTGATGCTGACGTCAACGTTCTCGTGCCAGAGGATGGCAACGCCTTCGCGTACATCATCGGCTCCATAGCAATTCACCTTCAGGCGGTTGGGGTTGTTGCCGTAAGGTACGGTGCGAACAATCTTCAGTTCGGAAGTGAAGTAGTCGAACTGAGTCTGCACGTATGTGAAGCCGTTGATGCGGCTGATAATCTGAGCGGCGTCCTTGCCCAGACCATTCAGGATGACGCGGAGCGGCTTTTTACGTACTTTGTTAGCCATCTCGGCAATCTTGATGGCACCCTCAGCAGCAGCAAAAGACTCGTGACCTGCCAGGAAGGCAAAGCACTCAGTCTCCTCACGCAGCAGACGGGCAGCCAAGTTACCATGACCCAGACCCACCTTGCGGTCATCTGCCACAGAACCAGGGATGCAGAACGACTGCAGTCCGATGCCGATTGCCTCAGCAGCCTCAGCAGCGGTTTTCACGCCCTTCTTGATAGCGATGGCGGCACCACATACATATGCCCACTTGGCATTCTCGAAGCAGATACCCTGTGTTTCCTCACACATCTTATAGGGGTCGATACCTGCCTTGTCGCAAATCTCGTTGGCCTCTTCAATACTGTTGATACCATTCTCTTTCAGTGCAGCAAGAACCTGATTGATACGGCGCTCCTGACTTTCAAACTGTACTTTTCTAATCATCGTCGTGTCCTCCTATTCTTTACGTGGGTCAATTGCCTTTACTGCACCCTGCTCCTGGGTCGTACGACCATAAGAACCGGTGTTCTTCTTCAAAGCCTCATTGGCATCCATTCCGTTCTTGATGGCTTCCATCATCTTGCCCAGATGTACATACTCGTAACCGCAAACCTCGTCGTTCTCATCAAGGAACATCTTGGTGATGTAACCCTCGGTGAGTTCAAGGTAACGTGTGCCCTTGGCCTTTGTGCCGTAGAGCGTACCCGTCTGCGAACGAAGGCCCTTGCCCAGGTCCTCCAGACCGGCACCGATGGCCAGACCGCCCTCGGAGAAGGCACTCTGTGTACGGCCATAGACAATCTGCAGGAACAGTTCACGCATGGCGGTGTTGATAGCGTCGCACACCAAGTCGGTGTTGAGTGCCTCAAGCAGCGTCTTGCCAGGAAGGATTTCGCTTGCCATGGCAGCCGAGTGAGTCATACCTGTGCAACCGATGGTCTCTACGAGAGCCTCCTCGATGATGCCTTCCTTCACGTTAAGGCTCAATTTGCAGGCACCCTGCTGAGGTGCACACCAGCCGATACCATGGGTATAACCCGAAATGTCCTTGATTTCCTTTGCCTGAATCCATTTTCCTTCTTCGGGAATGGGTGCAGGTCCGTGGTAAGCGCCTTTGCAGACGCTACACATGTTTTTGACTTCTGTTGAATAAATCATATTTGATAATAAAATAAGATTGAATAAATACGAATCAAGTATTTGTCTATAGTTTCTGCAAAGGTAGTAAAAATAAGTCGAAAAGTTTGTTTGTTTCTGAAAGATTTATGGTTGTTTTTGATGATTCCATGCTGATTATCACGCTTTTTATCAATTTTTTACTATATTTGCCAATTATATTTTACAAATATGCCCTTTCGTCATCATGACATTACAGCATTGCATCGTCATCCTCGTCGTCGTCATGTCTGTCGCCTACGTGACTTACCGTGTCTGGAAAGCCGTCCGTAAGGCTTCCGACCCATGCCACGGCTGTCCGGGCTGTGCCCTTAAAGACCTAAGGAAAGGTGTGGAGAAAGGTATGAAACCACCTTGTGAAGGTACCCTGCCCCCCTTTGAGGAAAAAAAAGAGTGAAAAAATTTGGCAGCACGCAAAAAAAGTCTTACTTTTGCATCCACATTCAAAACCGGTGCGTTGGATGAGTGGCTTAGTCAACGGTCTGCAAAACCGTGTACGGCGGTTCGATCCCGCCACGCACCTCATAAAAATCCTGCAAGAATGCAGGATTTTTTTATTACTACCATATCATGTCGCGTATACTCAGCAAGACAGCTATCTGTTCTTCGGAGAGACGCCTCTCACGCATCCGCTTTTTCTGCTCCGTCAGCCAGTCTGCCAGCATCACCTCGGCGGTGAACATGGCAAGAGGCTCCCGGGCATTCTTCTCCACAAAGCAGCGCACCTCTGCCGCCATGACATCCCAATCATCAGGAGAGGCCTGATTTTCCGGAGATTCCGGATTTTCCGGAGATTCCGGAGATCCCGGAGAGTCTAGAGGGTCTGAAAAGTTCTGAAGAGGACGCATAGGCACAGGCTGCGAGCCCGCCACAACAGCATCATATTTCGCCACCAAGAGTGCGAAAATCTGGCGCTTGTTTTCGTTCCAATTATTGTCGTTCTCCCATTCCTTTCGTTTACGGGCGAACCATGTGCGGAGCCTCGTTTCCACCTCATCTCCTTTAGCAGAAGGCACACGATGATGTTTGTCGATAAATGCCTCCATGGCTTCCGCCTCTGCCTCAAAGACCCTCTTGGAAGGTTGGATATCCTCAGATGGATAGTCTCTACCCACCAATCCGTAATAGCCCAAGCCGAACTTCCTGAACATGTTCTTACCCAATGAGATGACCGAGGACAGGTCGTTTTTCGAAAACTGGCTATTGTAGCTGTATGCGGAGAGGATGTTGACAATCTCCTCACTTCTCATGGGACGGTTGGCCTCATCCAGCACCCGATAAACGATATCAGCGTTGCTGCCGAAATAAGGCAGTTGCCACACGCTTAGGGCATAACATCCTTTTTTTCCGCTTCCCTGAAACCTTTCATCCTTGTTGAGTGCCAGCGAGACAGAAGCCCTGACGTACCGTCTTCCCTCACCCGAATTGATTTGCTCAGTGAGTTCATCCAGCATCATAGGTTGCTTGTTCTTGTCAAGGATGGCATACAGCCTATCAGCCAGCGGTTTGTCACGTTTGCGTGGTATGATGAGTTGCTCCTCCTCATCCACTTTCAGGTCAAGTTCACCCAGCACCATGGCTTTCATTACGGCAGTGACATCCTCCAGCCTCTCAAGAGCCGATGGATACTCCTCAGCGAGAATCTGCTCCACATAAGCCTCAAAATCCGCCACATGACTCTCAGTGCTCAGTCTCACCACATTGTCGCGGAACCGCCACAATTCTCTTCTGAAGTTGAATGCATCGGCCAAATCTTTGTCCACGACATAGACATGTTTCCAACGCTCGTCCAAAGACATGCCGAAACTTCTCGGATACCCACCGAAACCAGTTTGTGAATATGCCAACAACTTTCCCAACATTGCCGCCACACACAGAGGCTGCAGCAACAGGTGCTCCTCCTCGATTATCTCAGCAATCGTTTCTGAATCCTCAGTGATGAGTTTGCCTTTTACCTTCTCAGCGAGATAAACCATGTTGACATCGTTTGCCACCAGTTCCTCGACGAAATGTCCCAATACCCCAGCACTGGCACCCGGCGTGAAGAGCGCGTCGAATACGATATTGGAGTAGTTGGTGATGGTGAATGCCGACTTGTCGATTTTCGCATCATTGATTTCCACCTGTCCTCCGAATACATCATACCGCTGCAGAAACGCCAGTACCACCTGTTCGTTGCGGTTGTTGAGCAATGCCTTCTGTATGACATACAGTATTGGCAGATGTTGGTGCTCAATAAAACAAGACAGCACAAAACCATCATCATCAAGCAATCCGTCTGCTTGTATTGTCAAGATGCGGAACGGAACTGGCACTTCCCCCTTTCTGATCAATTCCACTTCCCTCATGAGGGTCTGCTTAACTGAAGCCACCAGCGGCATCGAAGTCTCCACCAGATTGAGCATGAGGATTCGCTCATCACTCTCCAAGAGAAAATCCCTGATGAAGCGCCTTACTGGCACGAGAGAAAGCGCATTGGCAATTTTTTTAGCTGTTCGCTCGTGGCTATGCAGCAACTTGTCGATTTGTTTCTTGTAAACAATGTCCAACAAGGTGAGATCCTCGTCGGACAGCGATGAGAGCAGTTGTTCTCCTTTTGAAGTTTCCGATTCCGATAAGGCAAAAAGCATAGATGACATCTCCGGGACACTGTCTGCGTCAGAAAGTTCCCTAAGCAGCACCTCTATTTCCTTCATGCCACCAGTACCCGCCCTGAACAGTCGGGAGAGTCCCGATTCATATCGTTTCAGGTCGAATACATTGCGCATACGCGCTCTCACCAAAATGTTATATGTCTTTCTTGATATTTTTCCGCTGGAGAACAAGTCATCAACGGAAATGGATTTCATTTGTTGTTCTGTCATGGCCTTGGCTTTGCGGCAAAGATAACGATTATTTTGCGAAAAACCAAGAGAAACGACACGTATTTTTCAACAACCACTCAGGTAATGCAAAAAACCGCCGCTCATCTTTATGATGGGCGGCGGCCACTATATTATCCAAAAATCTTCTGTGTCTTCTCTTTCATTTCAACTACCACACCGAGGATGCGGACGGCCATTATAAACATATCCATAACTAAATCCTATAAAATTAATAAAAATGTCTGTTTTGCAATGCAAAGGTAATACTGTGTGGGCACACAGCAAATAAAATCCACTACATTTTTGCATTTTTATTCCTTTTCTTGACGCAAGTCAACGGTAGGATTTAAGAAGCTGAATCATTCGTATATATCCTCGATGCCAAATTCGAACTGCGATGGTTTGTCGTCACAGGTATCAAAGTCCTTGGGCACGTCAAACTTGACGCTTGGCGAATAGTCGAGGCTTGCATCCGAATACACCTTTTTCATATATTTAGCCCAGATGGGCAATGCAGCCGCAGCGCCTTGTCCAAATGCCATTGACGCAAAGTGGATGTCGCGGTCCTCACCACCTACCCAGCAACCACTGACGAGTTGGGGAGTAACGCCCATGAACCATGCGTCAGCATTGTCGTTGGTCGTTCCGGTCTTGCCTCCGATTTCACCTGTGAGACCATATCCTCTCAACCTGTGAGCCGTACCACCATCTACCACCGCCCTGATGAGTTCAAGCATCTTGTATGAGCTGCTTTCGCTGATGACCTCATTATACTGCGGCAGGAAATTTGAGATGATGTTTCCCTCACTATCCTCAATGCGCGTCACCATGAAGGGAGCGCAGCGAATGCCTTTGTTGGCAAAGGTGGTGTAAGCGCTCACCATCTCTCCCACGGTCACCTCACAAGGTCCGAGGCACAGTGCCATGGTAGCCCTGACATTCGGGTTGTTGATGCCATATTTCTTGAGCAGGTCAACCAACGCCTGTGGAGTAAACTTATTGATGAGATAGGCCGAAATCCAATTGTTCGACTGCTGCAATCCCCATTTGAGGGTCACCATGGCCCCGTATCTCGCCCTGCTGCCGTTACGCGGTGTCCATCTGCCTCCATTCTCGTAATAAGTCTGCGCCCTGTTGGGTGCTTGGTCGCATGGGGTATAACCATTCTCCATAGCGAGTGAATAGAGATATGGTTTGATTGTAGACCCCACCTGCCGGCGTCCCACCATCGCCATGTCGTATTGGAAATACTCATAGTTGGGGCCACCCACATAAGCCTTCACTGCACCGTTGTGCGGGTCCATGCTGACAAATCCCGCCCTGAGGAACGTCTTGTAGTATTTGATGGAATCGAGTGGCGACATCACTTTGGTCACCTCGCCATTGTATGTGAACACCCTCATTTCGACGGGTTTCTCAAAGTTTTTCTTGATTTCCTCCTCGGAAGCCCCAGCCTCCTTCAGGGCAGCATAGCGATGGCTCTGCCGTATGGCACGGTTCATCACCCTCTCGTAGTCCTGCCTCGACATCTTGCTGGAGAAAGGACCGCGCGCACTGTTTCTCACCTGTGAGTTGAACACCGGCTGCAGAGTCTGTGTCAGGTGTTCCAGCACCGCTTCCTCAGCATATTTCTGCAGTCGTGTGTCGATGGTTGTGTAGATACGCAAGCCGTCGGTGTTGATATTGTAAGGCTGTCCACCTCGGCGTGTGTTTTTGTTGCACCAGCCGAAAAGAGGGTCATTCTCCCAAGCTATGGAATCGAGGTGGAACTGAGCCTTCTTCCATGATGGATAATCTTTCAGGTCAGGTTTCTTTGCCATCATGTATTGCTTGAGATACTCCCTGAAATAGGGAGCGATGCCCAGTGCCGTTTCCCTGTCGCCAGAGCGTTGGAAATCGAGTTTCAGGGGTTCCGTCATATTTCTCCTGCACTCCTCCTCGCTGATGTAGCCTCCTTTGTACATCTGGGCAAGGATAATGTTGCGTCGCTCTACACAGCGGTTCGGATACCTAACAGGATTGTAGAACGATGGGTTCTTGCACAATCCCACAAGTGTGGCAGACTCCACCACTGAGAGTTCCTTGGGGTCCTTGTTGAAATATGTCTTCGCCGCGCTCTTCACACCGATGGCATTATAGAGGAAGTCGAAGTAGTTGAGGTACATGGTGATGATTTCCTCCTTGGTGAATGTCTTTTCCAGTTTGACAGCAATGACCCATTCTATTGGTTTTTGGAAAAGACGCTCAAGTTTGCTGTGAGCCACCTCTGAATAGAGTTGCTTGGCCAACTGCTGGGTTATGGTCGAACCACCTCCGGCGCTCTCCTTACGGAGGATTCCTGTTTTCACGATGGCCCTTCCAAGTGCTGTGAAGTCGATGCCCGAATGGTCATAGAATCGCGAGTCCTCTGTGGAAATCAGCGCATGGATGACATTAGGTGAGATACCATTGTAGGGAGTGGAGATTCGGTTTTCCCTGCTCGATGCGTATGTTCCCATGAGTTTCCCATCAGATGAGTAGACTTGGGAAGAATATTTGCTGATTGGGTTTTGCAATTCCGCCATGTTGGGCATATAGCCTATCCACCCGTTCCAGATAGCCACAGAACCTAAAGTGGTTATAATAATCAATCCGAGGAGGATACCCCAGAGCACATTGACGACTTTTTTCCTCATAATGCTATTTTCTTCACTTTTTGCATCCGCTCAACCACCAAACTCTCAACTTCTGTCAACTCGCTGCTGAGCCATAATGCGGTGCAAATTTACAATTTTCTTTTTAATTATGGCAAATAAATTAAAAATAATGCGTAACTTCGCAGTCGAATTCAAACATACACCACATCCACATGGATAAGCGCAACTTTGTGACGATAGCCAATCTTTCTCGGGAGAAGATTCTCTATATGATTGAATTGGCACAAGAGTTTGAGAAACATCCCAACCGTGAGATCCTCAAGGGTAAGGTCGTCGCCACCCTTTTCTATGAGCCCTCCACCCGCACACGCCTAAGTTTTGAGACTGCCGCCAACCGTCTTGGTGCACGAGTCATCGGTTTTTCCGATGCCAAGGCATCGAGCGTATCGAAAGGCGAGACGCTGAAGGACACCATCCTGATGGTGGCCAATTATGCCGACGTCATTGCCATGCGCCACTACATTGAGGGAGCCGCTCAATATGCCAGCGAGATATCTCCCGTGCCCATCATCAATGCCGGCGATGGAGCCCACCAACATCCATCTCAGTGCATGCTCGACCTTTACTCCATTTACCAAACCCAAGGCACTTTGGAGAACCTGACCATCTGTTTGGTGGGAGACTTGAAATACGGGCGTACGGTGCATTCTTTGCTGATGGCGATGCGGCATTTCAACCCTACATTCCACTTTATTGCACCTGAAGAGTTGTCGATGCCCAACGAGTATAAACTCTACTGCAAGGAGAAAGGCATCCGCTATGAGGAGCATACCACACTGACCGAGGACATCATTGCCCAGGCCGACATCGTATATATGACACGCGTGCAAAAGGAGCGATTCTCAGACCTCATGGAATATGAGCAAGTAAAAAACAGTTGCATCCTGAGGGCGGATATGCTCGGCAAGGCAAAAGCGACAATGAAGATACTCCATCCCCTACCCCGTGTCAACGAGATTGCCTACGACGTGGATACCACTCCACAGGCATACTATATCCAGCAGGCACAGAACGGACTTTATGCCCGCGAGGCCATTATCTGCGACGTACTCGGCATCACCCTCGATGATGTGAGAAACGACGCCACCATCATCCGCTCCCCCTATCCCACGCGATAAACCATGAACAAGAAAGAAAGATTAGTAGCCGCCATCAAAAACGGCACCGTTATCGACCATATCCCCTCTGACAAGACCTTCCAGGTCGTCAACCTCCTCGGCCTTGCCCATCTGTCCGCCCCCGTCACCATCGGTTTCAACTACCCTTCCAACAAAGTGGGGCAAAAAGGCATCATCAAGGTGAGTGACCGCTATTTCACCGATGATGAGATTTCCCGTCTGTCGGTGGTGGCTCCCAACGTCGTATTGAGTGTCATCCATGACTACGAGGTGGTTGAGAAAAAGACAGTCGTCACCCCCGATGAACTGCACGGCATCGTGAAGTGCAACAACCCGAAATGCATCACCAACAATGAGCCGATGGCAACCGTCTTCAATGTTGTTGACAAGGCACTCGGTATTCTCCGTTGCCATTACTGCGACAAGGAGCAGGACATCAACCATGTGGAAATCATTTCATAAAATTGAAGATTGAATATTTAGAATCATTCTTTTAAATATCTACAATTGGGTGAACGTGAAACAGTAACATATACCAATCAATAAAACAATAGCAATGAAAAGAGACCAAGTGATTTTTGACCTCATTGAGAGAGAACATCAACGCCAGTTGAAAGGCATGGAACTGATAGCATCGGAAAACTTCGTTAGCGACGAGGTGATGCAGGCGATGGGCAGTTGTCTGACCAACAAATACGCTGAAGGCCTTCCCGGCAAGCGCTACTATGGCGGTTGTCAGGTAGTGGACGAAGTGGAGAATCTCGCCCGCGAACGCGTCAAGCAACTTTTCGATGCCGAATGGGCCAACGTGCAGCCCCACTCAGGTGCTCAGGCCAATGCCGCTGTACTGCTGACTGTGCTCAATCCCGGCGACACCTTCATGGGCCTCAACCTCGCACATGGCGGACACCTCTCACACGGTTCATTCGTCAACACCTCGGGTATCCTCTACAAACCCGTTGGCTACAACCTCAACAAGGAGACCGGACGCGTGGACTACGATGAAATGGAATCCCTTGCCCGTGAGCACAAGCCCAAACTCATCATCGGCGGCGGTTCTGCCTACAGCCGTGAGTGGGACTATAAGCGGATGCGTGCTATCGCCGACGAGGTGGGTGCCCTACTGATGATTGACATGGCACACCCTGCCGGTCTCATTGCCGCCGGTCTGCTCGACAACCCCGTGAAATATGCTCATATCGTCACCTCCACCACCCACAAGACCTTGCGTGGTCCTCGTGGCGGCATCATCCTGATGGTCAAGGATTTTGAGAATCCCTGGGGCAAGAAGACGCCAAAGGGCGTGGTTAAGATGATGAGCCAATTGCTCGACAGCGCTGTGTTCCCCGGCATACAGGGTGGTCCGCTTGAGCATGTCATTGCCGCCAAAGCCGTAGCATTCGGAGAGGCACTTCAGCCAGAGTTCAAGGCATGGGCAAAGCAAGTGCAGACCAATGCCCGTGTGTTGGCCGAGGAACTGGTAAAACGCGGTTTCGGTATTGTCAGCGGCGGCACCGACAACCACTCCATGTTGGTTGACCTTCGCACGAAGTATCCCGACCTGACAGGTAAGGTGGCAGAGAATGCATTGGTGGCAGCAGACATTACTGTGAACAAAAACATGGTACCCTTTGACAGCCGCAGTGCTTTCCAGACTTCTGGCATCCGCCTCGGCACCCCTGCCATCACCACCCGCGGTGCCAAGGAAGACATGATGGTTCTCATCGCCGACCTCATCGAAGAGGTGCTCAATGACCCAGAGAACGAGGAGGTGATTGCCCGCGTCCGTACCAAGGTCAACGAGACGATGAAAGACTATCCTCTTTTCGCATACTAATTTTACCATGGAGCATAGGAGTTGAGGGTTCCTCAACTCCTACGACTCCATTTTGTTTGATACCCTTACTATGAAAAAGCGCCGACGCCATCAGCCTGACCCCAACCAACTCTTGTTGTTCTCCGAAGATGAGATGTCGGGAACAGCAATGCCAGAGGAGTACAATGCAGACCTTCCCCAACAAGAACCCATAAAAGAAGACACGCAAGAAACTGGTAACGAAGCGCCGCTTGATGAGGTGACAGAGACACCCCAGCCGCCCCTTCACGTGATGAATTCATGTGACTCTGTGGTGGACTTGCTCAAGAGTGTGATGGGACTTCTCGACCAGTTTGATGACAACCAAATACGCCTGATAGCGATGCAGACAGCAGCATTGGTGCAGCGCGGCATCGACTATTCCCTTTCCTACCACCTACCAGCCATTCCCGACTATGAGTTCAAGGGCGACGTGCTGGCAGGCCTTGCTTATGTAAGCATAGCCCGTTCGTTTCCCAACATGACAGAGAGTATCGGTCTTCATTGGTCTGAAGAATACCGTGAGGCAGAAGCTACCTACCTCAACTCATAGAAGCCAGAGGGTGTTTTTCTTTTCAGGATTTCCAATTGGAAGTTCTTTCCTGGGATGATACCATGTTGTCGAAGCACATGCTCCACTGTGAGGCGAGCCAGTTCGGGATGATTGTTTTCCTCACTCAGATGGCAAAGCCAGACATGTCGCAATGCCAGTGTAGCGTTCTCAGCCAACGTCATTCCGCAGTCCCGGTTGCTCAGATGTCCGTTCTCGCTGCTGATTCTTGTTTTCAGATGGGGAGGATAGTTGCCCCCTTGCAGCATCTCCTCATCATGATTGGCCTCGATGACGAGATAGTTTGCCTTTTGGATAAACGACCTGATTTCATCGGTGATATGCCCTACATCAGTAATCAGGCAGAAGTTGACCCCTTCATGCGTCACCATGAATCCCACATTGTCCGTACTGTCATGCGGAACATGGAATGGAGTCACCACAAAATCGCCAAGGTTAAAGGGTCTGTTTTTCTCGATATATCTCACATTGGCATCTTCCACCTTATGCCGCACGCAATAGTTGTTGCGCACGCCCTGATGCACTTTTCTGGTAGTATAGACAGGCAGTCCATACTCATGGCTCAGACTTCCTACTGACTTCACATGGTCGGCATGGTCATGGGTAAGCAAAACAGCATTGATGCGGGAAAATGAAATACCGTATTCGTAGAAGAATTTCTTCAGCGAACGGACACCTATTCCCACATCAATCATCAGCCCATCGTTTTCGGTGAAGAGACAATAGCAATTTCCGCTGCTCCCACTTCCGAGCGCAATAAATCTCATCATAGATTGCAAAAGTATGAAAAAAAGGCGTGACCCGCAAATTTTTCTCAAAAAATAACGCAATGCACCCTCCTTTCACTATCTTTGCAGCGCAATGAGATACAAACTTCTTTTAGCCTTGTTTTTATTTCCCGCCCTCTGCCTTGCCGAGGATGGGAAATTGACCGGTAAGGTAATTGGCACGGTGGAAACGGTGGACTACACCACATTCGCCCGTTCGACTACTGCCAATACGCGTGAGATGGCTTTCGACGGCAACCTTAACACCTGTTTTGCATCCTGGGAGCGCAATTACACCTGGACAGGGTTGGACTTGGGAAGCAAACATGTCATTACCCGCGTGGGATGGTCACCCCGAAACGACGTCCACGGAGAGGAGCGTGTTCTGTTAGGAGTTTTTGAAGGAGCCAACCGCGAGGACTTCATGGACGCCCTACCGCTTTACATCATCAAGGAGCGAGGCACCATCGGACAGATGTCATACGCCTCCGTCGACTGCTCCGCAGGTTTCCGCTATGTGCGCTATGTGGGTCCTTCCGATGCCCGCTGCAACATCGCCGAGCTGGAGTTCTATGGACATCCTGGCGAAGGCGACGACAGCCATCTCTATACCTTGACCAATCTGCCCACGGTGAGCATCCACACCCTCAATGGCGAGATACCCTATGACAAGGAGCACGATATTGAGGCACAGATAGCCATCATCTCAGACGAAGAGGTGCAACAGCTTTCTGAACCCGGATTTATCCGCGAACGGGGCAATTTCTCACGTACCGTTCCCAAGAAACCCTACCGCATCAAGTTTGAGAGCAAGCAGCATGTGCTCGATGCTCCCGCCAAGGCGA
>JAGCXX010000068.1 GCA_017961115.1 Prevotella sp.
CTCCCCATGAAACTCTCGTTCATGATGTTCCATCCCACGGAGAAGGAGGGGAACGTACCGTATTTGTTGTTCGCACCGAAGCGGCTGCTGCCGTCGCGGCGGATGGTGCCTTGGAACATATAGCGCTCGTCGTAGTTGTAGCTGAGTCGGGCGAAGAGTGATGACAGGCGATGCTCTGTATAGGGCTGTCCCCATGCGCCCACGAGGCTCTTGGCACCAGTTATCTTGCCGTCGGCGTCGGTCGACAGTTCGAGGTCGCCGCCGGTGGTGTAGTTGATGCTGGGCTTGTTGACGTTCACCAGGTTCCAGTGTGAACCGCCCAGTTCGTCACCCTTGCTCTTGAGGGCACTTTGGCCGAGCACTACGCCGATGGTGTGCTTGCCAAAGGTCTTGTCATAGGTCAGCGTGTTCTCAATCTGCCAGGTGGTGCTGTTGCACTTGTTGGAGGTGGCAGAGGTGTGGTCGGCATTGTTGTTGCCTGAGAGGTAGTATTTCTGCTTCACGGCTGCGTCGTAGCCCCAGAACGACTGTTCGGCGCTGAAGGTGAAGTGGTATTTCAACTCATCCCACAGTTGCAGGTCGAGCGACAGTTTCGGCATGATTTTTTGGCTCCAGTTCTTGGTGGGATGGCCTTGCATCATGGCGACGGGGTTGTTCTGCTCGTTGTAGCTGCCGATGAAGTTGGGGATGGTATAGGGGTCGCCGTTGGCGTCTCTGTAGAGGTCGTAGGCGTCATAGCGGTCAATCTGCTGCTGGCCGATATGGGGACGGTTGTAGTTGGGCTGTCCGTCGCTCCCCATTTCGTAGCCGCTTCTGAGCGTGACGGGCAGGGTGGGGGCGAGGTAGAGTGCCGAACCGAGTGGTGCGCCCCATGTGCTGTTGGGGTCGATGCCCGTGTTGTGCACTTTCATGTATGATACGTTGGCGCCGAGGTCGAGCTTGTTGAGGAAGTTGCGCTCCTTGGTGGCGTCGATGAGGGTGTACTGGTTGTTGGAGCGGATGGTCAGACGGTCATAGTTGGAATGTCCGTAGTTGCCGCCCACGATACCGTCTTGGGTGAAGTAACCTAAGGAGAGGTAGTAGTTCATTCTCTCCGATGCACCGCTGATGCTCACGTCGTGCTGCACGATAGGGGCGTTGTCGTTGAAGACCAGGTCTTGCCAGTCGGTGCCAAAACCTTGAATGTTCACTCCGTTGGCATCAACCATGTTGTAGGGGTCGTTGTAGAGGGGAGCAAGTCCGTTCTGCAGTCGGCGCTCGTTCTGCAGGATGGCGTAATCGGTGGCTCCGGTCACGTCACGCTTCTTCCATTTGCTCTGCCAGCCGTAGGAGAAATTGTAGTTGATGCTGGCCTTGCCCATCTTTCCTTTCTTCGTGGTGACGAGGATGACACCGTTGGCGGCTCGTGCTCCGTAGATGGCGCCCGAGGCGGCGTCCTTCAGCACCTCGATACTCTCAATGTCTTCGGGGTTCACGCACTCCATGCCATACTGGTCGGTGGGCATGCCGTCGATGATATAGAGAGGATTGGAGTCGTTGATGGTGCCGATACCGCGGATGCGAATCATTGACATCGAACCCGGTTGTCCTGAGGAGGAGGTGACGTTGACGCCGGCTGCCAAACCCTTGAGGGCGTCTTCGGCACGAAGGCGTGTCTTGCCGTCGAGGTCATCGGCGCTCACCTTGGCGATGGCGGCGGTCACAACGCTCTTCTTCTGCACACCATAACCGATGACCACCACGTTTTCAAGCAACTGTGAGTCCTCTTTCAGGGTGATGCGCATCGAGGGGGCGGCGGACACCTCCACATTACTATATCCTACATAGGATACCACGAGTGTGGTGCCGGGTGTCACCTCCACGGTGAAGTTGCCGTCGAAGTCGGTGACGGCACCGTTTGAGGTGCCTTTCTCTACGACGGAGGCACCGATGACCGGCAGTCCCTCCTCGTCATAAACAGTGCCCGAGAAATGCTGTTTCTGGGCAAATGCCGTCAGTGACACCACAATGGATGCCAGCAACGTGAGTAGAAATCTTGCTTTTTTCATTACAGTGATTTTAAGATAATTGTATAGGTTATTTTGTTTTCTTGGATGGGTAGATTGTTGAACAAAACGTCAAAAATGACGGCTTTTGTCGGTTTCTGCGGCAAAGGTAGACAATATAAGAATATCAATCAATAGAATCAAATAAAAAAGTGGATTTATAAAAATTGCCAAAAATTAATAAATGCATTATAATCAATAAGTTAAATGCATTTTACAAAAATTAAAAAGTGGATTAAATATAGATTTTCCAAAGTGGGAAAGTGGAGCAAAAACCGTGTTTTTATAGTGTGTTTTTTACACTTATGAGGCCTTTTCAGACAATTTTATAAGTGCTCAAATCTCCAACAGCATATCCCATACAGCGACGATGTGGCAGATGGATCCTGCGAGAACGAAGAAATGGAAGACGCTGTGCATGTATCTCTTCTTGTTTAAACTGTAGAAGACGGCTCCTGTGATGTAGCACACACCTTCGGCGATAATCCAACTGATGGCCAACATGCTCACATTGTCGATGAGTGGCTTGAACGCCACGAGCACGCTCAGTCCCATGGCGATGAAACAGACTGTCTCAAGGTTGCTGTGCTCCTTGAGGTGAATCAAACTGGTGATGGTACCGGCGATAGCGCAGGTCCAGACGAAGATGAAAAGCCCCCATCCCCAAAAACCGTCGCCGCGCAGGGCGATGAGTGTGATGGGGGAGTATGACCCTGCGATGTGCCAGTAGATGGCGGCATGGTCCCACCGTCTCATGCGCTCCTTCCACTTGCTGCGGCTCGGCAGGGCATGGTAGACGGTGGAGGTAATATAGGAACCCATCATACCGAAAAGGTAGAGGATGACGCCGGCGCGCGCCCATCCATATCCCTTTCCGGCGCAGATAACGAGGAAGATGACGCCTACGATGCCGCCGATGACGATACCGGCGGCATGCGACCAGGTGTTGATGCTCTCCTCTTTGCGGTTGTAGTCAATCATCGCGGCGGTTCCCTTTAGTCTGCCAATGTGAAGTCGAGTTGCCGTTTCTCGATGTTGGCACGTGCCACCTTGATGGTGATGGGGTCGCCGAGTTGGTATTTGCGGTGCCTGCGCCTGCCCACGAGGCAGTAGTTGCGCTCGTCGAAGTCGTAGTAGTCATCGTCGAGGTCGTGCATGGGCACCAGACCTTCGCAGTGGTTCTCGTCAATCTCGCAATAGATGCCATACGACTGTATGCCGCTGATGTGCGCCTCATACACGTTGCCAATCTTGTCGGACATGAACTCCACCATCTTGTACTTGATGGAGTCGCGCTCGGCATTGGCTGCTGTCTGCTCCATGTCGCTGGAGTGCTCGCAGAGTTCCTCGTAATGCTCCTTGTTGGCACTGCGCCCACCTTGTTGGTAACGGGTGAGGAGACGGTGCACCATGGTGTCGGGGTAGCGGCGGATAGGACTGGTGAAGTGGGTGTAGTAGTCAAAGGCAAGTCCGTAGTGTCCGATGTTGTGTACGCTGTAGCGTGCCTTCATCATCGCCCTGAGCGCCACGGTCTGGATGAGGTTCTGCTCACGCGTGCCGATGCAGTCGGTAATCAGCTCATTGAGGCTCTTCGAGATGGCTCCTCTGGTGCCGGCAGTCTTGAGTTTGTAGCCAAACTTGGAGATGACCTCGCGCAGGTTCTCAAGTTTCAGCGGGTCGGGTGAGTCATGGATACGGTAGGGGAGCGTCTTTGCTTTGACCCCCTTGGGCACCTTTCCGATGCTCTCTGCCACCGACCTGTTGGCAAGCAGCATAAACTCCTCGATGAGTTTGTTGGCGTCTTTCGATACCTTGAAGTAGCAGCGTATGGGTTTGCCGGTCTCGTCGATGTCGAAGTGGAGCTCCTCGCGCTCAAAGCGCACGGCACCGTTGGCAAACCGCTTCTCCCGCAGGATTTTCGCCATTCGGTCGAGGGTGATGAGTTCGTCGGCATATTCTCCCTTGTAGCCACCCTTGGGTGCTTTGGGGGCTGGCTTGCCGGTTCCGTCCACCACGCCGTTGTCCTCAAGGATTTTCTGCACCTCCTCGTAGGCGAAGCGGCGGTTGCTGCGGATGATGGTATGCACGAGCCGCCATTTCAGCACCTCTGCGTTATCGTCCATGACGAAGACGGCGCTGTAGCACAACTTGTCCTCGTCGGGGCGGAGCGAGCAGATGAAGTTGCACAGCCGCTCGGGGAGCATCGGTATGGTGCGGTCGACGAGATACACGCTGGTGGCCCTGCGCTGTGCCTCCTTGTCGATGATGGAGCCTTCCTGCACGTAGTGCGACACGTCGGCGATGTGCACGCCGATTTCCCACAGGCCGTTGCTTAATGAGCGCACCGACAGGGCGTCGTCGTAGTCCTTGGCGTCCTTGGGGTCGATGGTGAAGGTGGTCACCTCGCGGAAGTCCTCCCTGTCCTTCAGGTCGGCATCGGTGATGTCGGCGTTGATTCTCTCTGCTGCCTCCTCCACGCTCTTGGGATATTTGTAGGGCAGTCCATACTGTGCCAGGATGGCATGCATCTCCACGTTGTTCTCGCCGGTCTTGCCGAGCACGTCGATGACCTCGCCCACGATGTTCTTCGACTCGCGGCTGGGCCATTGGATGATTTTCACCACCGCCTTGTCACCGGTCTTGCCGCCCTTGAGTTTCTTCTTGGGCACCATGATGTCCATGGCGAGGTTGCTGTCGGTGACGAGGAAGGCGAAGTCTTGCTCCACGGTGAGTTTGCCGACGAAGGTGTCGCGGGCGCGCTCCAGTATCTCGGTCACCATCGCCTCCTTGATGTGGTTGGCGCGGCGGGCGTTGAACGACACGCGCACGCGGTCGCCGTCAAGGGCGAACATCGAGTTGCGCTCTGCCACGAAGACAGGCTGGCTGCCGTCAGCGGGAATAAAACTGTTCTTGCCGTTGGCCTTGCGGCGGAAGATGCCCTCCTGCACCTGTCCCTTGAGGTTGAGCTTGTACGAGCTCCGCGAGGTCTTTGTCAGGAAGTCGTCCCACGAGAGTTCTTCCATCACGTCGATGGCGAGCATCTTGAGCGGATGGGTGTCGAGATGGAGCTGTTTGAATATCGTCTGGAATGTGAGGTCTTCGTTGGGCATTGACTGGAACAGCGTCACCAGCGCTTCCGTCATCTGCTTCTTGTTCATGCGTTTGCCGCCTTTTTTGCCTTTAGCCATAGTATATAGTTTTTAGTTTTTATTTTAGATTTCCGGTTTCCTTACTATCGTTTTCTTCAGGAATGTATTTTTTAACATCACAAAATTAGGGATTTTATCTGATAAAAGCAAAACAAACGGTGTATTTTCGACAAATTTGTTCTTCAATGCTGAAATAATCAGGGATTACACGAAGACAATCTTGGTGGACCGGGAAACGAGAAAAAGTGCCAAGGCACTCGCAAAAAGGATGAAAAAATTTTTGACAAATTGTGAGCAATTCATGGTTATTCGTGTGAAAAGAAAAAACATATAATTATCATATAATGAATCATAAATTGCATTCATATCGCGACATTCTTGGCTGGGAGACGCCATATATGGACGTCTCTACTACGCTGCACCA
>JAGCXX010000069.1 GCA_017961115.1 Prevotella sp.
AAATGGTACTTTTGCATAACTTAATTTTGGTATCGTAAAGGTACGCAATCTTTACGACATGACAAAGGCCGAGCTTGGGAAAGTTCGGCCTTTGAGCATTTTTTAACAAATGAGAGGGCGTGCCTATTTTGACACACCCCCCCTCTATTTTCAAGTTGAAAGTTGAACAAATATGTAACTCTTGTCGAACAACATAGCATACCCATATGGATATGCCTCGTCAAAAATATCTGAAATGAATTGAACAGCAAAGCACGAAAAAGGGAGCAGCCCTCTAAAGCTGCTCCCCAATACTTGCTGATCTATTACTTGATGCTATGAAATCTCAATTGTCTTAGCCTCTTTCTTTTCCTCTTTCTTCACCTTCGGCAGAGTGACGGTCAGGATGCCATTTTCCACCTTGGCGACGATACCGTTTTTGTCCACATCTTCCGGCAGCGTGTAGTTCTGCTCGTAGTTCGAGTAGCTAAACTCGCGGCGCAGATAGTGGTGCTTCTTGTCCTCATCCTTGTGCTCCATCTTGTTTTCAATGGCGATGCAGAGGTTGCCGTCGTCGTTGATGCTCACTCGGCAGTATTCTTTCTTGATGCCCGGAGCTGCCAACTCCATCGTGTAGGCACTTTCATCTTCCTTGACGTTTACGGCAGGTGCTGTAGTGTTGGCACGAGGCATAAGATCAGTGTTCAGGAAGTCTTCAAACAGTGTTGGGAACCATCCATTTCTAAACATTACTGGTAACATAATCTTTACCTCCAAATTATATTTTAGTTATACGATGTTGTTTGAGATGACCTTGGATAACTCCTTGGCTCTCACCCTATTTGTTGCAACAAGCGTGCCATTGCCCTTAAAGTGACAAGATGTCACCTTTTGTTGACAAATTGTCAGAATTCCCATGGTGACAATCATCGGAAACATTACCTTGACCAATCTAAAACCACAAACAATCCATTTTTTCCTTTTTTTCGAAAATTTGCTGTACTTTTGTATCCCACATTCTATTGGAGACAAAAACAGATTATATCATGAGTGATTTCAGCAAATTCAAGAAAATTGACGCACATACCCACATCGGGGCGTTTGGCAGCCTGTTCAACATCGACTTCAATGTGGAACGGCTGCTCAATCAAATGGCAGAATACAACATTCAAAAGACCATTCTCTGCTCCTCAAGTGCATATTCCAATGAGGATACAGCAAAGGCTTTCAAGCAACATCCCAACCACATCATTCCGCTGATGTGGGTCAACTGCGCACAAGGACAACCTGCATATGACCTTTTGGAGCATTATCTGCGCGACGAGCATTTTGCTGGGGCGAAACTGCAGTCGCTATTCGATGGCTATACCGCTGACGCCCCATGCGTTGACCCCGTAGCAGAACTTTGCGAGAAATACGGAAAACCATTGTTCGTACATTCCGGCCATCCACCATTCTCTCTTCCCTGGCAGATAGGACTGTTGGCAGAACGCCACCCACATCTTCCCATCGTGATGATACACATGGGACACGCCCATGGAGTATATGTGGATGCTGCCATCACAATGGCCAAACGCTACGACAATATCTGGCTGGAAACATCTGGAACCTCCATGAGTTGCCAAATAAAAAACGCCTACGACACAGTAGGACATGAGAGGGTCATGTTCGGCATCGACTCACCTTTCCATCACCCGACGGTAGAGATACAAAAAGTCATGGCATGTGGTGTGGATGACACTGGACTGGAAGACATCTTCTACAACAACGCATGCAAATTCATGGGATTGGACAGATGAGCCCTATCCTGTGATGTACCATTTCCCATAGATTTGGCATCCACTTCACAACAAGCACAATTTCCCAATCATTGGGGACTTACCGAATGGTTGTCCTCTTTTAGAGGATCAACTTGTATTTTATCAGACATCAATATTAGAAAATGGAAGAAATCAACAACAGGGTTTTTCACCACATCATACCACTTCAGATACGGTTCAACGACATTGACAAATTCGGTCATGTGAACAACACCGTGTACTTTCAGTTTTACGATACGGCAAAGACGGACTATTTTGCAAGTGTCTGCAAGGACGTAGATTGGGAAAACACAGCCATTGTCGTGGCGAAGATAGAGGCTGAGTTCGTTGCCCAGATCGAGGCAAACAACCGCATTGCTGCCGGAACGCGTGTCACACGGATAGGAAACAAGAGCTTTACGCTTGAACAAGAAGTCTTCGACATTGATACCAAGGAGTTGAAAAGCCGATGCCTCTCTGTGATGGTCTTATACGATTTGAAGCTTCGCCAGACCATGGCTTTCACTGACTCATGGCGCAGGGCCATCATCGAGTATGAAGGTCTTGCCGACAATCATCAAGCAAGTCCTCCCGATAAGCCATAAAGAAAGGCAGGTCACGAAAACCTGCCTTCCCCAATGGCTTTGGAGCTTGTTGACATCAAGGATATCATCTCACCACTGATGAGGAGCATGCGGCGAACGTGAAGTATGTGTAGGGATTACTTCACTTAGGGAATGGCGAACTTTGAGGCATCGATGCTTGCTGGCAGTTCTATGCTCTCGACAATGGTAGACATGGGACCATCGGAGAAAGTCTCCACTTTCTTCAGCACAACGCCTTCCCAGATATAGTATTCCACAGAGGAGCCACTTTTCTTGCCCTTGAATACATCGCATTGCTTGCCGTTAACAGTGGCGGTGCCGCTCTTCTCTATTTTATATCCGTCCACCGTCTTGGCACCACTACCCAGATAGCTGGTCTTGAGATTTTTATTCTGCGACCAACCGAGACTCTTGTGGTAGAAGTAGTGCTTGTCGTCGACATATATGTCTATGATCTTGGGACGTTGCAAATATAAGAAAAAAATGGAGGAAATCACATCTATTTTGCATTTTTTATTCGGGAATTGAGTATTATCCAATTCGTTAATCTGAAAAAACAATTATATCAGTGACTCAAAAAATCCCAAACCATTGTCAGCCATGCTTTGGAATTTTTTTGTATTTTTGCACTCTCATGTATTCTATAAAAATGGAACAATTCGAAAAGCAACTGCATGATGACCTGCATCGGTTTCTTGTCAGCATGAAGGAAGTGGATGAACGGCTGCCCCAATGTCCTGACGTGGAGGAGAAATGGGAGGAGATAGCGAAAGAATACATCTCTGATGGAATCAGGGAGTTCAACGACTTCCCTTCCGCCAGCCTCGGATGGATGATGTACATCGGCATGGCCGTCGCGAAATTCTGGGATGTAGGGTGGGAAATCTACTCGAAAATAGAGAATCTATACGCCTTCATGCGTGACAAGCGCGGCTACGACAGCATGGATGAGTATATCCGCGAGGAAGTGCTGCTGCTCAGTGGCGCGGACTACACCATGTTGGAGAAAATTGTAGGCGAATGCGCATCCCGCGTCTACAACGCCCTGCGCCACCAGAACATCGAGCCTGGAACAAGGGATGCCTTCAACGCATACGTCGCCTGCCTGCACCAACTTTACCTGATGGGTGCTGCCATGCAGTTGGAACGGATGGGCTACCGCATGACAAAGATTAGCTGAACAGGCAAAAAAACAAAGGAATTGACTGAAAAAGACATATAATTGCGCCCAAAATGGCAAGTAAGGAAAAAACCCCACATATCGACTACACCACAGAGAAGTATGCGGCTGAAATAGATGCGAAAACCTATATAGATGGTTTCCGTCATGTGGAGGATTTCATCATACTTTGCCAACAATGCAAGAACTATGGCAGCCGCTACGGATGTCCTCCCTTCCAAGGCGATGCTCTCACTACTGTCAACAACTACAAGAAAGTCCGCATCTATGGAATGAAAATCATTCCCCAAGACAAGAGACTGCCCCTCAATGCCGTCAACCAACTGATGGAGCCAGTGGTCAGCATGCTGAACAAGGAACTGCTTGAGGAAGAAAAAACACTTGACGGTTTCGGCCTTGGCTTTGTTGGAACCTGTCCTTATTGCGGCAATACCCCATGTGCCAGATTGGAAGACAAGCCATGCCGCCATCCAGACAAAGTGAGACCTTCGCTGGAGGCATTCGGATTCGACGTTGGCAAGACGGCAAAGGATTTGCTGGGCGTAGAACTCAAATGGAGCCAAGATGGATTGATTCCTGAATACCTGATGCTGGTGTATGGCATCTTTTACCAAAAAACATGACGATGAGTGCCTGACAAATTTATTCTTCGCTAAAAAACTGACAATTATGAAAATAAGACTATCGCTGACGACTCAGATAGCAGCCGCTTTAGTACTGGCTATCATAGCTGGTGTTCTGCTACAGGACCAGCCTGGCTTTGTGAATGAATTTATCAAACCGTTTGGCACTATCTTCCTCAACCTCCTGAAGTTCATCGTGGTTCCGTTGGTGCTGTTTTCCATCATGGCAGGAATTCTCTCGATGAACGACATGAGCAAACTGGGGAAATTGGGACTGCGTGCCTTACTTTACTTCGCTTTCACCACCGTAATAGCCGTCACCATGGGATTGGTAGTGTCCACCCTTATCAGAGGGTGGATTCCTGCCATTAACCTTCATATTGAGAAGACCGGAGAGGAATTGAGCATGCCGCAAGTCACTTTCATGGACCAAATTATCAACATGTTTCCCGACAACATCCTTACACCGCTCAGTACTATGGCCATGATCCAGGTGATTGTCATCGCCATTTTGTTCGGCATAGCCATGGTGCATGTGGCCGAGAAGGGTGAACCTGCACGTAAGTTAGTGCTTAGCCTCAACGAGGTGGTGGGAAAAGTACTCTACTATATTATGGCTTTGGCACCAGTGGGCGTTTTCTGCATGCTGACACCAGTAGTGGTCAACAATGGTCCCAGCGTGTTAGGGTCTTATGCAGTCCTTGTTCTCCTTGCCTATTTCTGCTTCTTGATACATGTACTCCTCGTTTATTCACCATTGGTCTATTTTTTAGGCGGACTATCACCACTGAGATTTCTCAAGGAGATGCAACCTGCTATGTTGTTTGCGTTCTCGAGCGACTCCTCAGTGGCAACCTTGCCCTATTCATTGAATTGTACAGAGAAATTGGGTGTTGACAGAAGTGTGGGAAGTTTTGTCCTATCTCTTGGTGCCACCATCAATATGGACGGTGTGGCCATCTATCTTGGTGCCACCTCGGTATTCATGGCCACATGCTGTGGTATCGACCTCACCTTCAACCAATATCTTGCCATCGCCTTCGCCGCCACGGTGGCCTCAATCGGCACGCCAGGCATCCCAGGGGGTTCTCTTGCTCTGATGGCAATGGTGTTCTCTTCGGCCAATATCCCTGTGGAATGTGTGGCTGTGGCTGCGGGTATCGACCGTATCATCGATATGGGCCGAACCGTCATGTCGGTCACCGGTGACGCCTCCTGTGCCGTCGTCATGCAGAAAAGCGTAATAATACCTAAGGACAGCCAAGACTAATGCTTGGTTTGGGATTATGCATCTAATAGCCACTATGGCAAAGGTGCAGTATAAACAAAAGCAGGGAAATCAGACCTCACATCTGCTTCCCTGCATTTCATTTATATAGTAAGTTATATGCCATCTATCTTCATACCTCAATGCTGTTGATGACGCTGAGAGCATCACCTCCCTTGTCGATAGCGGAGAGCACCTCGAATACGCGGTCACTCCAGCCTGCAATCAGGTAAACGTCAGGCTCGACAAGGCGCAAGGGCATTTGCCCATAGCCACCAAGGTCGAACAAGTAGAGCTTTGCATGAGGAGCGAGCTGCTTGTAGCGTCTCCATGATTTCTCGAAAGTGGAGTTGCGTCCGGTGCTGTCCCACATCTGCATGTCGGTGAACATCATCACCTTGTCCATCACCTGTTTTTGCTCGATGAGCCAGTCAACGACCTTGTAGCCATTGGTGCTATAACCAACCCTACCCTCAAGCCTCTCGAGTTGACGGGTTGCCATCAGGATGTTCTCGGAGGGCATGTTGACCACACTCCATTCAGAGCCGAAGATACCGGCGATAACCTGCTGACAGCGGTTCTTGAGCAACATCGACAGCAACAGACCGATATCGAACAGGCGCACGGTGCTCTTGGCGCTGACTTTTGTCCACATGGAACCGCTGACATCAGAGGCGATGAGCACACGGGTGTTCTCATCGAAGCCCTCGATGTTGGCAGCGGAATGGCGGACGGCTGTCTCCAAAGCTGACATCAGTGCAGAGGTGCCGGTGCTGTTGACCTGCTCCACCTCACGGTAGGCCGAGAGGTAACGGAAAGGCAACTGCTTCGACTTGGCCACTTGAGCGGCATCAGAGAGGCGGTCGCAGACGACCTGCAGGCCGGCGAACGACACGTCAGCCTGGAGCATGTTGCGCAGGTTGCGCATCAAGGCCATATAGCCCAGTTTGCCGCTGCGGACGAGTTCCTCCCACTTCTGGCGGAAGGCTGCTGTCTTCTCCTCATCAGAGGCGAAGGGTTGCTGTCCGAGGGCAGACAACTCCGTCTCCCAGGTATAGGGAGTCTCCAACTGGCGGTTCACAGTCTTGTCGAACAAAGCCTGCTGCTGCTCGTCCTTGGCCTTGGGGTGGACGAGGAAAAGCGCGTCGCGGAGCTTCACCTCGAGGTTGTCACGGTCGTACTTGGCGAACTGGTATTCGTCGAAGCGGTTGAAAGCACGCTGAAGGCCGTTCTGTACCTGACGCGAGAGCTTGCCAAGCTTCTT
>JAGCXX010000070.1 GCA_017961115.1 Prevotella sp.
TCACTCAGATTATTGCCATTTGTATAGGCCGTCGAAACGTTTTCCCTGCATCTCTTTGTCATAGTCGAGTTGCCCTTCTATAATCCTTTTCCTACTTTGATATGATTGATGCAGTACATCATCCTCTTGTCTGTATATGTCTGTTTGGATGCCTGCCACATTAAACAATGTGTTGAATAGGATATCGCTCATTAATGGCTTGTTCTCGGCTTTTTTAATGGCATCAATGGTATCTGGATGTTTTCGTATAAACGTGTTGGAGCACCAAACCATAAAAGGCACTTGATATTCAAAAAATAATTTTTTGTCAAACAGGGGGCCATGTTCTCTTCCTATCCTGTTGCGGAAGTCGAAGACTTCTTCTCCATGGTCTGACAAATAGAATAGGATGGTATTCTTGTTTTCAAACAAATGGATTATTTGATGAATCACATAGTCATTATACAGAGTGGAGTTGTCATACTCGGCAATCATCTGTTTTTTCTCCTTGTTGAGATAATTGGCTTTTTTGCGTATGCTATCGGCAGTAAAATGGTCAAACTTTGGGATATGAGGATAGCGTTTATGTTGTATGTTATGCTGCCCCATGAGATGGAAAATCACCAGATTGTGAGCGGCTTTCATTTCCACTTTCTTTTTGAAATCCTCAACAATTTGTCCATCATACTGATATGAGGTGTCATTGGTGGCTGTATAGGCAATTTTGTCAAACTCGGGGCTATAGAGGAAGCTGTTGAGTGTAAAAGAATAATCTGCATTGGCATTAAATGTCTTTTGGTTATCCCATAAATAGACCTCATAACCGGCATTTTTGAATACAGCAGGGAAAAATGGGGCATCAAACCACTCTTCTCCTCTTGCAATGCTATTGCAGCATAGCATGTTTTTCAAGACGGTGCTTGTGGTGTTTGAGGGTGATACCACATCATTAAGAGTAAACAACTTTCCCTTTTGCTTCTCCGCCATCATGTAAGGAGTGGTCTGGAGGGGATAGCCATAGAGTTGGGAATGTTGTTTAATATAAGATTCTCCGATGACCAATACGATGTTGAGCGAATCATTTGCCTCGTTGCCAAGAGTTGCAGTGGCTCGTTCTGTCGTCACTTTTTTGGCATGGTCCATCTCCCGCTCTACAGATCTCATAATCATAGCTGATGAGTAGAGGCATGAGAACGGGTCTTGTGGTTTAAACATGGAGCGTATCCTTTCACCCGATTGGCAATTGGCCATATAGACATAAATTTCACATGCATTGATGCCATAATAGAGTATGGGCAATACAATAATGCCTACAATGGTTTGGACTAATGGTTTCAATTTGCTTTGTCTTTTGACGAAAAGTTTTCTGAGCCTCTCCCCGAAAAAGCATAGCAGGAAAGCAATTGCTGCATAGCCTCCGACGTATAGTAATGTGTTTACTATGGGAGTAGAGAACACATATTGATTGAGGAATTCTTTGGACTCTCCTCCATTGGTTTCCGCAATCAGCATCAAATAGGTCGGGGAGATGGGAAATAGGAAGTTGTCAATAAGGAAGAACTGTACGGCGGCAAAGAAGAAGACAATGAAATAGAGGGGTGCCTTGACATACCAGTGATTCCATTTGCTGACGATGGCTGCCATAACATATCCTATTAGGAACCAAATGGATAACGATATCATCTGCCCCCGCATGTATACGGGATTACCGTTGTGGATTAGTGTGGCCATGATGTTCCGACATGCCTCCATCATCCCCATCATCAACATCACCACGATGATGACTGGAAAATGACGGCACACGGGAATGGATATGATCTTAAAAAAAGAAACTAATAACGCTACAATCTTCCTCATAATAACATAAGACCTATTGTTTTACCTCCCTAAGCTTTTTGATGAGGTCACGGGTGAACTCATCGGCACCACGGGCATTCAGGTGCCTGCCATCCCTATAATAATAGTTATGGTGGACATATTTGGGGTCATTGGAGAAGTCAAGAAACAGTATATGTTGTTCCTCACATATCTTGCGGATTGGTGCTGTCATGTCTATATTCATTCCATTCCAAATTGGTGAAACAACAAAAATCAACTTTGAACCCTCTGCCTTGTTGATGAACTTCTGAACAAACTCCAATTTAAGAGAGTCAAATTCATAGTCATCTGAGAGAGGGGTGATTCTTGTTGTATCCATTTCTACATCCATAGGTTTGAAACCTTTTATTCCAGTATCTGTTGAAACACCAGTAAGGTAAACGAAGATGTTCTGAATGCATTTCGAATTATACCTGTACAGTTGGCTTTTCATCTTGAAGCCTTCCTTTTTGTCAACTGCCTCGAAAATTTCAGGTATTCCTTCCCTGTCATACCTGGCTTTCAACCATCCGATAAAAGTACTGTTGTCATTTTTAAACAAATCATATCTGGGTTCAATATCTTGGATGATAATCTTGGGTTGATGCCTTTCCCTTACCATAGACAGGCGTCCATAACTTAAAATGATGCCATTGCCTTCGTCGCCACAGTTATAGCATGTCATGCCGAGGGAGTCCTCTATCATTTGTGCATTGTAATGCTGGATAGCACGTGAGGAGCCAAAGATAAGAATGTCTTCATCCGCCGCATTGCATATGTGGTTGTCGCGCCCTTGTCCCCCAGTCTCAATACGGTTGACCACGTAATCCATGCCTTTTCCAAACAAAAAATCACATATTCCAATAATGATGAAAAACAGAATTGTTTTTGCAATGAACTTTTTCATGTGGATTAGAAGTTTGCATAGATAAACTGATCGGAACCAAGTACGCCAAGAGCGAGAATGCAGAGAATCAGAAAAATATAAGTGCTCCATCTCATGCAAACAGATGAATTGTTCATCATCAGCAAGCGATTGGGGAAGAACTCATCGCGCAGGTCTTTGGCAAACAGGATGAGAACACCAAAGATGATAAGAGGGGGAGTGGGCAATGGAGCAATGAAGACAGTCATGGGTTGTGAAGGGTCAAAAATCCTGCCTATCACTCTGCATGCATGGGTCAACGTCGGCATACGGAAGAAAAGCCAGGCAAAGTTGACGATCAGAAAAGTAATGAGAATCTTGACAGTCTTTCCCAGCCATCCATATTTGCACTTTTGTTGGCCGAGCATCTTCTCAATGATTTGGCAAACACCATGTATGCAGCCCCACACAATGAATGTCCAGTTGGCTCCATGCCAAATGCCACTTACTAGGAAAGTGACAAAAATGTTCCAGTAGTTGCGCACCTTGCTGCATCGACTTCCTCCAAGAGGAATATAGACATAGTCTTTGAGCCATGTGGAGAGCGAGATGTGCCAGCGATGCCAGAAATCTGTCACACTCACAGCAAAGTAGGGCCGGCGGAAGTTTTCCGTCAGTTCAAAACCCAATGTCTTTCCCACTCCAATAGCCATCAGGGAATAGCCTGCGAAATCTGCATATATCTGAATGGTGTATAGAAAACTTGCAATCAAACAGGATAAGCCTGAGTAGTGTGTGTAACCATTCAGCACCATATCTACGTATAGTGCTGACCGGTCGGCTACCATCACTTTCATAAACATACCCCAAAGCAGCATCTTCAATCCCTCGACAGTTTTGGCGTAGTCGAAATATGGTCGGAGGCTCTTCAATTGGGGAATGACCAGCGAGGCCTTGTTGATAGGTCCTGAGAGGATACTTGGGAAAAACGACACAAAGAGCGCATAGGTGAGGAAGTCGCGCTCTGCTTCCTGTCGCTTGTAATAGACATCCCACAGATAGCCCAATGCCTGAAAGGTAAAGAAGGAGATGCCGATGGGGATTGCCCAGTTGAGTCCTGGCAGATGGCAGTTCAGGCCGACAGCCGACAAGGCATCGCTGACGGTCTCATTGATAAAATTGAAGTATTTGAAAAACGCCAAGGGCAGCAAAGCGAGCAATACGCCTGCTGTCAGTACCATTTTCGGACGTTTGGTTTTGACCACGAGAAGAGCAGCAAAGTAGGTCACAGCTGTCACAGCCAAGAGGACAAGGGCATAGACAGGTTTCCATTGCAAATAAAGCAGATAACTCACAAGGAGAAGATACATATTCCTTAATTTGCCATACTTTGCTGGGATGGCATAGTAGAGCAGAAAGATGAGTGGGAACAGTACAATGAAATTGAACGAGTTGAATATCATTCTCCGTTGTCTTTGGTATCGTTGAAATTAATAAAAAAAGGACTTGCACGAAGTCCTCTTTTTGTGATCCGTTTGGGGCTCGAACCCAAGACCCCAACATTAAAAGTGTTGTGCTCTACCAACTGAGCTAACGGATCTCCGATATTGCTTTTTCCAAAAGCGAGTGCAAAGGTAAGGCTTTTTGTATAATCTGCCAAATAATTTGCGGTTTTTTTTCACTTTCCGTCACTTTCCGTCTTAGAACCTTTTGGGATATTGGGAGGTTCGTCATCTTTTGTGACATATCGTTGGTAGTAGGCAATGATGATAGTGGTGAGTGGCAGTGCGATAATTAAGCCGATGAAGCCGAGAAGAGCTCCCCAAATGGAGAGAGAGAGCAACAAGACAGCAGGGTTGAGTCCCATGGCAGAGCTCATAATCCTCGGAGTGGTAAACATGTCAGTAATCACCTGCACAATGATGAATCCCAATAACGCCAAACCAAAAATCACCCAGAAATTTTGTCCGGTGTCGGCGGCTTTGAGCATGGCGAGGAACGCAGTGGGGATGATGGCGAAGGTGTGAAGATAAGGCACCATGTCCATAATGCCTATCAGGATGCCCATGCCGATGGGCATAGGCAGTCCGATAATCCAGAACCATATGCTGAACATCACGCCCATCCAAAAAGCCACCTGTCCCTGGCCGCGTATGTAGTTGTTCAGAGCACGCTCCACATCAAGCATCAGCTCTTTCCAGAATTGGCGGTTTGACTTTGGGAAAATCCTTATCCAGTTGTTGGTCAGGTATTCATAGTCGAGCAGGATGAAAAAAGTATATAATAAGGTGATGAAAGAGGCAAAGATGCTGATGGCAACCGTTGCTGTCTGGCCCACAAAGGTAAACACCTTGGGCAAGGCGCTCTTCACTGCATCGATGAAGTCGCTGCTGCTCAAAAATTCTGTCACCCGCTCACGGTGCTCGTTGAGCCAGTCGCGCACCATGGCGGAGAAATCACCTGATGCCGACTGTTGGTTGAGATATTTCATCACCAAGGGTCCAAGGCGCTGAAATTGTTCTATCATTGGTGGAATGATGAAATACAGGACGGCAGCCGCCAATATCCCAACAAAGATAAAGGTGATAATGATGGATGCCACGCGGGAAGCTACATGCAGCCTGAACTGCACGAATTTCACCACAGGGTAAAGCAGGTAGGCTATAAGCCATCCTATAAAGAAAGGAAGCAGCACACTGCTGAGTTTGCTGACGAGCAAGTAAAGGGCTATCACAGCCAAAGCCATCAGAGCCCAGCGTGCGGCACGGTCGAAAGTGATTTTTCCTTCTATCATAGTGCAGATTTTTATTGGGATGCGCCAGAGGCCGCCTTCCGTTCCTCATCTGTAGCCTTGATGTAACACTCTCTGCACAAAGGTTCATACTGGGCTTTCTCACCCAGCAATACTCGCTTATCGTCGTTCACCAATCGGTGACTGACATATGCCAGAGCACCACAGCGCACACAAATGGCATGTACCTTTGTCACGTCATCAGCGATGGCGCACAGGGCAGGCATCGGTCCGAAAGGAACGCCCTTAAAGTCCATGTCAAGCCCTGCGATAATCACACGTACACCCCTGTTGGCGAGTTCGTTGCACACATTAGGGAGGTCTTCGTCTAGAAACTGAGCCTCATCGATGCCTACTACATCTACATCGGAGGCCAATAGCAATATGGATGCAGAGGTGTCGACAATAGTGCTGCGGATAGCGTTGCGATCGTGGCTCACCACCTCCTCCTCAGAATATCTGGTGTCAATAGATGGTTTGAATATCTCCACACGCTGGCGTGCGAAGACAGCTCTCTTGATTCTGCGGATGAGTTCCTCGGTCTTACCCGAGAACATCGACCCGCACACCACCTCAATTCTTCCGGGACGGTGTATCTCCCCTGATATGATGTCGGTCATGATGTTTGCAAAAATACGAAGAATAAATGATTTACCCAATTTTCCATGGCTTTTTCTTGCAAAAAGCTATTCCTTGGGTAACTGTTCCAAGATATGCTTCAAGTCGGAAGCGAAAATGGAAGAATAAACTCTTGCCCCTTTGTCCCATAGATGAGTGATATCCCTGAAATATTCAGGATGGTCCAGGAAAAGACCTTGGGTATGGTAGTCCAAGAAGGGTATGTCATTTTGCTTGGCAAGCAATTTCAAAACATTGTAGTGATCAGTGTCCACCTTTTCAAACCAGGGGGATATCATGAATATCAACTTGACATTATGCTGCCTGCACAAGTTCACAAACCGCTTGATATAGCATATTTTAGTCGTGTCTATATAAGTATATGTCTTAGAGTGTCTCAATACTTGTGGATGATGAGATGGTTGAGGGTTGGGTATATAGCCATTGTCGCCTCCCGCATGTCGGTTGATGGCCAGACCGGCTATGTTTGATACCGCTTTGGAGTTATAACGGTAAAGATGTGATGTTTTGTATTTCCAATAACTGCCAGCCATGCGAAATACAGAGTCGGCATGCTCGTTCAGTCCGAAATAAGGAGCAAAGAATGATATGGAGTTGAATGTGCCATGCTGCCTGGCGAAGTCGTTTGCCTGCACTTCCAGGCAGATTACCTTTGGGCTATGCCTGTCCAAAAGATGGTTGAGCACGATGTAATGGGCATAGATGTTGTTGGATGCATCAACACCGCCATTGTAAACACTCATCCCGATAGTATCACTGATGATGGATGGCACATAATGCGAGTTGCAGCGAGATGTTCCCATCATTATGACATCCTCGTCAGCATCGAAGACAAGGTGTTTGATCTTGGGACCTGAAACATCGTGCGTATGCTGGTTGACCCACCACATTGCCATGCCACCAATACGGTCGACGACGAAAACTCCAACAAGGACAAAAAGTATGCTGATAGCCAACTTTTTCATAATCAACACTGTTTAAAATTGAAAATAGATGAATTGGTCACCACCCAATACACCAAACAGGATGATATAGCAAATCATCAAGATAAGGTAAACATGGCGAACCAGCCAAGAAGGAGAATCCGCCACACGGAACTTCCATTGATATTCTTCGGCAAACTCCTTGACCATCAATATGGCCAATGCCATTGCAATGGCTATGAAATTGGCGTATTCGGGAAAAGGCACTCCTGGATGGGTAAATATACCAGCAATGACAGTCAAGGCATCATGCAAATTGTTGGCACGGAAAAAGACCAAAGCAACCACCACCAAGAGAAATGTCAAGATACGATTCAGCCATAGCCACCATTCCTTTTTCTTCAAGCCATACTTTTTCTCAAACCTGCGCTGAGGTCTTTCTTTTAAAGTACAAATGACAAGGTAGAAGCCAAAGATGGAGAAACTCACCACATAAGTCCATGCTGCCCCGTGCCAGAAACCTGAAATGAAGAAAGTGATGAAGATGGCCGTGCACCACCACCATAAGTTGGTGCTGCTTCCCACCATTGGATAATAGACATAATCCATGAACCAAGAGGTCAGGGATATGTGGTTGCGTTTCCAATAGTCCTGCACGGACACCGAGAAGAAATAGGGCCGACGAAAGTTCTCCATTAGTTGGAAACCGAGGACACGGGCAGCTCCGATAGCTATGAAACTGTAACCGGCAAAATCACCGTAAAGCTGAAAGGGAAACATAAGGGAAGCCAACAAATATGAGCCTCCATTGTGCATGCTGACATGATTAAAAATGGAATCGACATAAAGGCTGCAGCGATCGGCCAATACGAGTTTCATGAAATAGCCCCAGACCATGATTCTAACTCCCGCCATCACCGATTCATAATCTAGCCGATGCACTTTCTTGAACTGTGGCAACAGGTTGTTGGAGCGCTCGATAGGGCCAGCAACCAACTGTGGAAAGAAAGAAACAAACAGCGCATAGGTGGGGAAGTCACGCTCAACTTTGGTGGTTCCATAATAGACATCAATGGAATAGCCTAAAGCCTGAAAGGTATAGAACGAAATGCCGACTGGCAACAACAACTTAAATTCTGGCAGCTGAATCCCCAATCCGCTTGCCTGCAAAACCATCTCTATGTTCTCTGCAAAGAAATTGTAGTACTTGAATAGGAACAAAATGGCAAGATTCAAAACAAGGCTTGCTATCAGGCATGCTTTCTTTTTCGCTTTTTCTTCAAAATGAGCAATTCCAATCGCTGCCAAATAGGTGACAACCGTACTGGTCAGCAACAATAATGCGTACACCGGTTTCCAATTCATGTAAAAATAGTAACTGGCTACAAGCAAGAATAAATTCCTCATCCTGAGCCGTGAGGCGGGGATGCAAAAATACAGCACGCACACTATCGGGAAAAACAACAGGAATGCAATAGAATTGAACAACATCTTTATAAAATAGAAATTGAATATGCGGATGCAAAGGTACAAAAAAACTGTTACCAATCATCTGCCGTATTACAAAATATCTCAGAAAGATTTTTCATCCGGTTTTTTTTATATACCTTTGTAGCGTTTTTTATACAACTGATTATGGACATTAATGCTTTTATAGAGATTTTTGCAGAACAACTGGATGATACAGATGTTTCTGAGATTAAAGTAGACACTGAGTATCAAGAACTGGAAGAATGGTCTTCTTTGACGGCGATGAGCCTCATTGCAATGGCAAAAACACAATTTGGAAAAACCATCACGGGCCGTGAAATCCGTAGTTGCAAAACCGTTGGAGAGCTCTATAATCTTATTGCCGGTAAATAAGTAATGGAATTGTTCAACCCCTTTTCACTTTTGGGAAAGACCATTCTGATTACAGGAGCTTCGTCTGGCATCGGGCGAGGCATAGCTATTGTATGCTCTAAAATGGGTGCTAAGGTCATTGCCGTGGCACGAAACAAGGAAAGATTGGAGGAGACCCTCCGATTGATGACAGGAGATGCGGGACAGGTTTTCTCATGCGACTTGACCTCTCCTGAGGATACTAATGTCATGGTGGCCTCTCTTCCTCTTTTGGATGGAGTTGTTCATTGTGCTGGAGTTGGACAAAGGATTCCATGCAAGCTGCTGAAGCAAAAAGATGTTGATGATGTGATGAATATCAATTTCAAGGCTCCTGTTTTGTTACAAAAGGAACTCCTGGCACAAAAGAGAATCAAAAAAGGTGGCTCTGTCGTTTTTATTGCCTCCATTGCCTCCACCACGCCAAGTTTTGGCAATGCTGTTTACAGTGGCTCCAAAGGTGCCATTGTCTCTTACGCCAATTGCCTGAGTTTGGAATTGGCCCCACGCCAGATTAGGGTCAACTGCATTAGTCCGGCAATGGTTTGGACGGATTTGGTGATTCAAGAAGGGGCTGATGAAGAGCAGCTGAAATCGGATGAGAGCAAATACCCATTAAAGCGCTATGGAACCCCAGACGACATCGCATATCTAACAGTCTACATGCTTTCAGATGCCTCAACATGGATGACTGGCAGTAATGTTAGGATAACTGGAGGCGTGTTTTAACTAAACCGGTATGGCATACATTAAGGCAATTGCATATTATCTTCCTGAACAAATCGTCACCAATGAGGATTTGGTGAAGGATTTCCCAGAATGGAGTGTTGACAAGGTGGCAAAAAAAGTGGGTGTGAACACCCGTCATCTTGCCGCTGAAGGAGAGACAGCTGGCGACATGGCCGAAAAAGCGGCTCGACAATTGTTCAAGGAGTATGATGTTGATCCGGAATCAATAGATTTCATCTTGTTTTGCACGCAGAGCCCCGACTATTTCCTTCCTTCCACCGCATGCCTTTTGCAAGACCGGCTTGGCATCCCAACTTCTTCCGGTGCTTTTGATTACAATTTGGGATGTTCTGGATGTATTTATGGAATGGCTATCGCCAAAGGGTTTGTCGCGGCAGGTATTGCTAAGAATGTGTTGCTTCTGACCGCAGAAACCTATTGTAAATATCTGCATCCTACCGACAAGAGCAATCGTTCGATTTTTGGGGATGGAGCAGCCGCATGCCTCATTTCATCTGAAGGTTTTGCCGAGATAGGTGAGTTTTCGTTGGGCACTGATGGCAGTGGCGCTAACCATTTAATTGTCAAAACGGGAGCAGCCCGCCGAAAAGAGAAGACAGGAATGTCTCAGATAGATGAAGAGGGGCATGTTTGGTTTGATGACTATCTATATATGAATGGAGGTGCAATTTTCAATTTCACCTTAGATGCTGTTCCTGAGATGATGAATCAAGTTTTGGCTAAGAATGGGGTGTCTAAAGATGAAATCAACTATTATGTCTTTCATCAAGCCAACAAATTCATGCTCAACACTATTCGGACGGTTTGTTCCTTGCCAAAAGATAATTTTTATGTCAATCTTTCCGATACAGGCAATACTGTGTCCTCTACAGTACTGATAGGCCTTAAGGATTGTATTGACAATCACATCATAAATAAAGGCGACAAGGTGATGGTTGCAGGTTTTGGTGTAGGACTGAGTTGGGGAGGGGTTTTGCTCAGGTTTTAGTCTTTTCTGATTATATGATATTCAACTCATTTCAGTTTATTGTACTATACCCGTTGCTCTTTTTGCTCTATTATGCTTTCCCAGCAAAGTGGATTAGGGTGCGAAATACTTTCCTCCTCCTGTTAAGCTATTTACTTTATATGCAATGGAAGCCTGTCTATGCCCTGATTCTATTGGCTGTGACAACTATCACCTTCTATTTCGCTCTTCTTGTAAACAAAGCCAAGCATCCGAAAAGAGTGTTGACAATGGGTGTGTTGATGACACTGTTTCCACTTGTATTTTTCAAATATTTCAATTTTGTCAACGAAAGCATCAGCTCTGTGATGTCTGCAGCAGGGCTGAACTGCCATCTGCCAGGACTCAACTGGGCCATACCCATCGGAATATCATTTTATACATTTCAGGCATTGGGTTATCTGTGGGATGTATATTACAAACGACAGGAGGTTGAGCACGACTTCCTTGCCTATGCGCTCTTCGTGTCTTTCTTTCCTTCTATTCTCTCAGGCCCTATCAACAAGGCTTCTTTGCTATTGCCACAATTTAAGAGTGCCAGACCCTATTTCAACTATCCCAAGGCTGTTGAGGGAATGAGGATGCTGTTGTGGGGCATGTTTATGAAAGTAGTTGTGGCGGACAGGGTGGGACTGTATGTCGATTCCATTTACGGAACATACACCGACTACAACGGCATGACATGCTTTGTGGCGAGCCTGTTTTACTCTATCCAGATTTACACCGACTTTGCTGGCTATTCCTTAATGGCACTTGGAGTGGGAAAGACTTTGGGCTTTGACTTGACGGAGAACTTCCGCAGGCCTTACTTTGCTGTGAGTGTTACGGATTTTTGGCATCGCTGGCATATCTCGCTGTCCGTTTGGCTAAAAGATTATATCTACATTCCTCTTGGAGGAAGTCGATGCAGCAAGGTCCGCAACTACTGGAACATTTTTGTCACTTTCCTAGTAAGCGGCATTTGGCATGGAGCCAACTGGACTTTTATCGTGTGGGGCATCCTGCATGGAGTGACTCAGATTGTGGAAAAGATGCTCGGTCAGCAGAAATGCAAATACGGATGGCTGGGAAAGACTGTCAAGGTTTTCATTACATTTCTGATTGTCAATTTTGCGTGGATTTTCTTCCGTTTGCCCACTATAGGTGATGCTTGTGCAGTTATAGCCCAAATACTTGATTTCAACCAGCCGATGAAGGTAGATTACAATATCACCAATATGACTTTTTCAGTGTTTGGAATCATGGTTCTTTTTATCAAGGATTTTGCAGAAGAATTTACTGGCGTTAGATTCTTTTACAATCGAAATATCGTCATCAGGTGGACCTCCTATATCTTTGTGTTGTCAAGTATCCTGCTAGCAGGTGTCTTTGGTGCCGACCAGTCAATTTATTCAAATTTCTAGGACAAATGCGAAAGTTCATTTTTAGGGTACTGCTTTTTTTGGCCATTATGTTTGTTGTTGACAGGCTTGTAGATATCGGCATAGATTATCTTGCCTCGCATCCTAAGGGGGGGATGACTCAGCGTCGCAATTATATCACAGATTTTTGCAAGGAAGATATTTTGATTTTTGGATCTTCGCGCGCGCATTATCATTACGATCCTCAGATTGTGACGGATTCACTTGGAATGACTTGTTTCAACTGTGGAGAGAATGCCATGGGCATAGTACATTTTTATGCTTGGTGGAAAATTATTAGCCAGCGTTACCATCCTCAATTGCTCATCTATGATGTGACACCAGAAATGGATGTTCGCCGAGGAAGCAATTATGAATTCCTTTGGAGACTGAGGAATCATTACGGGCACGAGGATGTCCGTACAGTTTTCGAAAAAGTTGAACCCAAGGAGAAGTGGAAAATGGTAAGTCGTATGTATCGCTATAATTCTACTTTCACTGAAATAGCAGCCGACATTATTCACCCTATGAAAGAGCAAGGGTTCAACGGTTTTGTAGCTGTCCACAGAAACGTAAAACCTAAATATGCCATCAAGCCCCCAAAATATGAAAAGAAAAAAATCATTCCCGATTCTTTGAAGATGGACTTTTTTGAAACAATGATCAAGGAAATGGGGCCGACCCAATTGGTTCTTGTTGCATCTCCTTACTTGACGGGAATCAATAGTTCTACTTTTGACCCAATTAAAGAATTGAGCCAGAAGTATGGAGTTCCATTTTTAGATTATTCCAATGATTCCAACTATCTTAGGAAAACGGATTATTTTTATGATTCTAACCACCTTAATGCTACTGGTGCAGAAGTTTTTACCCGTAACTTGGTGGGGGAAATAAGAAAAATCATGGATAGCAGGCAAGCAGCACCACGCGATAAGCAATAGGTACAAAGTGTCCGTTAAGTAGGTTAAAAAACAAAAAAAACGTAAATTGTTTTGCTGTTTCTTTGATTTGCAGTAAATTTGTACCGACTATGGGCATTTTGTACATTGTTCCGACACCTGTGGGCAATCTGGAGGACATTACGCTAAGGGCGCTCAGAATCCTTAGGGAGGCAGACCTCATCTTGGCTGAGGACACCCGTACCACTGGGGTGTTGCTTAAGCATTACGATATCCACAACCATCTGATGTCTCACCATAAGTTCAATGAGCACGGCACTTCGGCACAGGTAGTGGAGAGACTCAGGGCAGGACAGACGGTGGCCCTTGTGAGTGATGCCGGCACGCCTGGCATCAGCGACCCTGGTTTCTTCCTTGTACGAGAGGCCGTGGCTGCAGGCATAGAGGTGCAATGTCTGCCAGGAGCGACAGCCTTTGTTCCCGCGCTTGTCGACTCCGCGCTCCCCGACGACCGGTTCTGCTTCGAGGGTTTCCTCCCCCAGAAAAAAGGACGGCAGACTCGTCTGGCAGCTTTGGCAGGCGAAATGCGTACCATGGTTTTCTATGAGTCTCCTTACCGATTGGTGAAAACCTTGCAGCAGTTGGCTGAGGTAATGGGGATGGAGCGTAGGGCTTGTGTGGTGCGCGAGATTTCAAAAGTGTATGAGGAGAGCGTCCGTGGTACATTGCAAGAACTTGTCGCGCATTTTACAGAGCAACCGCCACGAGGTGAGTTAGTCATTGTCGTGGCAGGATGTGCTGAGAAGACGAGAGAAAAGAATGAATTTCAATCCAATAAAGAATAGTATAGCATGAGAAAAGTTTTGTTTTTCGCCGTTTGTCTGCTGACGCTTGTCAGTTGCAAAGAAGAACCAAAAGCTCCTGTGGTGGATATTGTTGACACCTCTGTCGCCGACTCTCTGCAGAGAATCATCGATCAGCGCGACAATGAGATTTCAGAGTTGATGACTACATTCAACCAAATCGAGGAGGGATTCCGCGCCATCAATGAGGCAGAGCAGCGTGTTACCCTTGCCAAAAGTGGCGAAGGAGCTGACAAGGTTTCAAAAATTAAGGAAGACATACTGTTTATCCAGAAGCGTATGGATGCCAACAGAAAGCTCATAGACCAATTGCGGCAGCAATTGAACGAAAGCAGCATCAAAGGTGATGAATTCAAGAAAACCATCGAATTGATGGTCAGCCAATTGGAGGCTAAGGACCAGCAATTGGCAGAGCTTCGTCAGATGCTTGATGCCAAGGATGTGCGGATTACTGAGATGGATGAGGCTATCAATGTGCTCAACAATGATGTGGCAGACCTCAAGAATGAAAGTTCTCAGAAGTCTCAGACCATCAGTGAGCAGGACAAGCAACTCCATGTGGCATACTATGTATTTGGTACGAAGAGCGAGCTTAAGGAGCAGAAAATCCTCGACAAGGATGGAAATGTGATGCGCGGAGCTTACAACAAGAACTATTTGACCAAGATAGATACCCGCAATCAGAAAGTAATCAAACTTTATTCCAAATATGCCAAACTGCTCACCGACCATCCAACTTCGTCCTATAAATTGGAGATGGATGCCTCCAAGCAGTATACCCTGCACATTATCAACGAAGATCAGTTCTGGCATACCTCCAAGGTGCTTGTCGTCATGGTGAAATAAAACTGACACAAATCATTCAATCACAATCATTATGAATACCCAAAATCAAGGTAGTAAAACCTATCTGTTCTCCATCGTGCTCGTGGCAGTGCTCGGTGGTCTGCTCTTCGGCTACGATACAGCCGTCATCTCGGGCGCGGAGAAAGGTCTTCAGGCTTTCTTCATGGATGCACAGGATTTCAAGTACACTGATGGTTGGCATGGCTTCACGTCAGCCTCAGCCCTCATCGGATGCATCATCGGCTCCGCCCTCTCAGGATTGCTTGCCACCAATCTCGGACGTAAGAAGTCATTGATTATCGCAGGCTTGCTGTTCTTCATCTCTGCCCTTGGATCCATGAATCCTGAGTTCTTGTTCTTCGAACATGGTAAGGCAACTTACTCTCTGCTCATCATGTTCAACTTCTACCGTGTCATCGGCGGTATCGGTGTGGGATTGGCATCAGCCATCTGTCCGATGTATATTGGTGAGGTGGCACCATCCAACATCCGAGGAATGCTCGTGAGTTGGAACCAGTTTGCCATCATCTTCGGTCAGCTGGTGGTCTATTTCGTCAACTTCTTCATCTTGGGCGACCACATTCAGCCGCTCGTAGAGGAAATGGGCAGGGGACTGGCAGCAATCAATCCCGCCGCACAGTGGACAGTCACCACGGGATGGCGCTATATGTTCGGTTCAGAGGCGGTGCCAGCAGGACTTTTCGCTCTGCTCATCTGCTTCGTGCCTGAGACACCGCGCTATTTGGTGTCAGTAGGTCAGGATAATAAAGCACTACATGTCCTTGAGAAGATCAACGGTTCTTCAAAGGCAGCGCAGATTCTTCAGGACATTAAGGATACCTTGACGGTGAAGACAGAGAAACTCATGACCTATGGTGCCCTCTGCATCTTCGTGGGTATCATGCTTAGTGTGTTCCAGCAGGCTGTAGGTATCAATGCCGTGCTCTACTATGCTCCGCGCATCTTTGGAGACATGGGTATGGAAAATCCCATGGTGGTCACCGTGTTTATGGGTGTCATCAACATCCTCTTCACCCTTGTTGCTATTTTCACTGTGGAGAAGTGGGGACGCAAACCACTCCTTATTTACGGTTCACTTGGCATGGCAATCGGTGCCTTCGGTGTAGCCTTGACTTTCGGTCATGCTGGTCTGGAGATGGTCACCGCCATTTCCATCATGGTCTATTCTGCCTCGTTTATGTTCTCTTGGGGACCCATATGCTGGGTGCTCATTGCCGAGATTTTCCCCAACACCATCCGTGGTGCTGCTGTCGCCATCGCAGTGGCATTCCAGTGGATATTCAATTTCATCGTCAGTTCGACGTTCGTGCCTATGTTCAACATGCACCTCACCGAGGGCGATGACTTTGGACATTGGTTTACCTACGGACTCTATGGTATCATCTGCGTCATCGCAGCCATCTTCGTATGGCGACTGGTGCCTGAGACCAAGGGCAAGACGCTCGAGGATATGAGCCGTCTTTGGAAGAAAAACTAATTCACGGGGCAACAACCCATACCAGTGATTATTCACCTGCCTCATCCAAGTGCTACAAAGCACTTTTGGATGAGGCAGGCTAGTTTTATTCAAATAATAAATCGTAGCGGTTCCGATGACTACTTTTTACTACTAAACACAGGCTTAAGCATGATGCAGAGGCCCAAAGTGATGAGAAGGTAGTAAATAACAGCACTGTAGTAATCTCCGCTTTGATTGGCTCTTGTTATCAGGATAGCCCTTACAGAAGGATGTACAACGAACAATACACCTGACATGGTACCCAACCATCCAAAGATATTATCGAATATTCTGACCTTATTCAATACCTTGACAATGGTAACCGCTGTGGCTATAACGAATATAGGTAAGAACAACCAGGAGTAGAAATTGAACTTGCATAATGTAAGGAATATGAAAGATATGGCAAACCATACCAGGCAAATACCTGTCTTGTGAATAGACAGGAAATTGAAGCTCAGGTGTCTTGCCGCAAGAACTCCCATGCAAAATGGAAGAATGGCAAGGAAGCAATTGATACGGAAATAACTCATCGGCCCGCTTGTAGGAGGAACAAGTCCCATGGCAATCAAAGATATTACAATCAATGTTAATATGACATACTCATTTCTTTTATATATGGCGAAACGGTAAATGACATACATTTCCATAATCATCCCAAAAAACCAATAAGGACCCGGATGAATCTGCTGATATGGATTGAGGTTGCCAACAAGGAGGGCCTGTAGAAGAAGTGGGAAGCCTTCAAGTATAACATTAGATTTGAAAATCAGAGTGATGGTCAGAAAAATGGCCAGACCTTTTAACTGCATTAAGAACAACTTATTGTAGTGATTGACGACGAAACTCTTGTGGGTCACACTTTGTCCGTTCCCTTTCTCATATTTTAAAGTTAGGCCATAGCCACTGAGGAAAATGAAAAGAATGACACCATAAGGACAATAAAATGATATCAAGTTGAAAGGAAGCAAATGGTCGGGGTGTGAAAGGTTGTTCAGAAAACCTAATACATTGTTCCAAGAGTATATATATTCATTATCTTGATACACGCCTTTCAGCAAGTGGGTAAAATTGTTGATAACAATTATGAGAATTGCCAAACCACGCATGATATTGCATTCTGCACGGCTAAGAAACGGAGAATTAGTTTGAGACATCATCCCATTTCTTCCTTCTTTTTGGGAGAGATTATCCTTTGTCATTTTTTGTCATTTTGTGATAAGAGTGCAAAAGTAAAAAAAAAAAATCACATGACAACAAATCAAACTAATATTTTTAAAAGAAGAAAAACACTGTTTGGATTAATAGATTATTCAGCATTTATTTGTATTTTTGCAACTCTAATGCAAACATGTGATATGACAGAGAACGGAATTCTCAAACTGAACGACGGGGAGAAGCATTTCTCCTTTGAAGTGCTGCCACCCTTGAAAGGAAATGGCACAGATGCTCTCTTCCGCACCATTGAAAAATTGCAGGAGTTCGGACCATCCTACATCAACATTACGACTCACCACAGTGAGTATGTGTATGCTGAGTTGCCCAACGGGCTGTTGGAGCGCCACCGTGTGCGCCGCCGTCCGGGCACTATCGCCATTGCCGCAGCCATCAAACAGCGGTTTGGCATTCCCGTCATTCCTCATGTTATCTGCAGCGGAACCACTATAGAGAATATCGAGTATGAATTGCTCGACCTGCAGTTTCTGGGTATCTCCAACCTCTTGTTGCTGCGTGGCGACAAGGCTGCCGATGACAAAATCTTCACTCCCACTCCGAGTGGACATGCGCATACAACAGACCTCATCGCACAGGTCAACCGTTTCAACGAGGGCTTCTTCGCTGACGGGACACCCATCAAGAATCCAGGAAGTTCCTTCTCCTTTGGGGTGGCATGCTATCCTGAGAAACATGAGGAGGCGCCCAATATGGAGCAAGACATGGCTCACCTGAAAACCAAGCAGGACATGGGGGCTCAGTATGCCGTCACCCAGATGTTCTTCGATAATCAGAAATATTACGACTTTGTGGCGCACGCTCGGCAGATGGGGATTACCATCCCCATCATCCCCGGCATTAAACCCATTGCCAAGAAGACGCAACTTACTATGGTGCCCAAGACTTTCCATTGCGACCTGCCTGATGCGCTGGCCACAGAGATGATCAAGTGCAAGGATGATGATCAGGTGCGCCAATTGGGAATTGAATGGACAACCCAGCAGTGCCGCGACCTCTATGCCCACGGGGTAAGGACCGTCCATTTCTACACCGTTTCTGCAGTCGACTCCGTGCGAGAGGTGGCATCGAGACTGATGTAGTTTTTTATCCTGTCCAACAAAAAATATCCGTGACCATCTGCTAATTCAAAGTTTTTTAGTACTTTTGCGATTCAATCGAGACATTATCCGCAAAGATGAAATTTGAGGAGGTAATCGGACAGGAAGAGGCCAAACAGAGGCTTATCAAACTGGTGGAGGAAGAGCGTGTACCACATGCCATGCTTTTTACCGGACCTATGGGCTGTGGAAAGATGGCGTTGGCAATGGCTTTTGCCTCATACCTGTTGTGCGCCAATAAGCACGATGGTGACAGTTGTGGAGCTTGTCCTCAGTGCGCTATGTTGCGCAAGTGGGCTCATCCCGACCTTCATTTCACGTTCCCTGTCATCAAGCCTAAGAACTCCTCTGCCGACTACAAACCCATCAGTGATGACTACATCAAGGAGTGGCGTGAACTGCTTGCCGACGGTCCCTATTTCACCATTGAGCAATGGCTAGACGTGATGCGGACAGAGTCACAGCAAGCCATCATGACGGTCAGGGAGGCGGATGAGCTGACCCACAAACTCTCGCTTAGGTCGAGCCAGGGAGGGTATAAAGTAGCCATCATCTGGTTGGCAGAGCGAATGAATGAGGCCACTGCCAACAAACTGCTCAAACTCATAGAGGAACCTCCTTCGCAGACGGTATTCCTGCTGGTGAGCGAGAATCCCTCGGCCCTCCTTGAGACAATCAGAAGCCGCACCCAACTGTTTGTCATGCAGCGCATCGAGACTGAAAAAATAGAGGAGGCACTTATCCAGAAAAGAGGCATCGACGCAGAAGCGGCACATCGCATCGCCAGAATAGCAGAAGGCAACTGGCTCAGAGCACTCGATGCTATCGATGCCGATAGCGAGAACAAGGATTTTTTGGAGGACTTCAAGATGATGACCCGTATGTCGTTCACCAGAAAAGTCGACGGCATGGCTCAGTGGACTTCCAATGTGACGAAATACGGACGTGAGAAGCAGCGCAGGATGCTGACCTATTTCCTGAGAATGGTAAGGGAGAGTTTCATGTACAACTTCCATATACCCGAACTCTCGTATATGACAGCGGATGAGGAGAATTTTGTCAGTCACTTTGCCCCATATGTCAATGAGGCAAATGTTGTCGAACTGTCTGAACTTGTCTCTAAGGCCATCACCGACATCGGGAGGAACGCAAACGCCAGGATGGTGTTTTTCGATGTCGCATTGCAAGCCACAGTTTTGCTTAGAAAACAACCCTAATAATCCCCTTTTATCATGTTGGGGAAATATAAATATAATAGTAAAATGGACTATAAAAATCTATCCTACAAAATAAGTACCGGTTGCGGCCGTGGGCTCTGCAGACGCGGAGTGGGCAGGCAGGACAAGCAACTCAACACCTATGACTGGCTTGCAGACATACCGGGAAATGCTGAGAGCACCGACCTCGTTGAGGTGCAGTTTAAGAATACGAGAAAAGGGTATTACCATAATGTGAACAACCTCGACCTGCGTAAAGGTGACATCGTGGCGGTGGAAGCTAACCCAGGACATGACATCGGGGTGGTCACCCTCACCGGACAGTTAGTCAAACTCCAAATCAAGAAGGCCAACCTCAAGTCGGCAGATGACATCCGCCGCATCTACAGGCTTGCCAAACCCGTGGATATGGACAAATACGAGGAGGCCAAGAGCAGGGAGCACGGCACCATGATTCAGAGCAGGCAGATAGCCAAGGATCTGGGCCTTGACATGAAAATCGGTGATGTGGAGTATCAGGGTGACGGCAACAAGGCCATTTTTTATTATATTGCCGACGAAAGGGTGGATTTCCGGCAGCTCATCAAGGTGCTGGCGGAGACTTTTCACGTGCGAATTGAGATGAAGCAGATTGGTGCACGTCAGGAAGCTGGAAGAATCGGTGGAACAGGACCATGCGGACGTGAACTCTGCTGCGCCACATGGATGAAGAACTTCATCAGCGTAAGCACCAATGCCGCTCGGTTCCAGGATATCTCGCTCAATCCTCAGAAACTGGCGGGCATGTGTGCCAAACTCAAGTGTTGCCTCAACTATGAAGTGGATGACTATATGGAAGCTTCACGCAACCTGCCACCCAAGGATGTTGTCCTTCAGACCCAGGATGCCGACTATTACTATTTCAAGGCGGATATTCTTGCAGGACTTATTACCTATTCCACCGACAAAAAGATGCTTGCCAATGTAGAGATCATCACGGCGGAGCGGGCAAAGGAGATAATAGAACTCAACAAGGCTGGAGAGAAACCCCTGTCACTCCAGGAAGAGGGATATGAGCGGGATGCCGACAAACCCAAAGACTTGTTGGATGATGACATCTCACGTTTTGACAAAAGCAAGAAGAAAAAGAAAAAGAAGAACCCCAAGAAACAACGTACGCCCAAAGTAACTGATGCGCGGCCGGCTCATGAACAAGGTGCCAAAAGGCAAGACAAATAATAGGATGAGAAAGTCCATTTGCCGCCACATCAAAAATTTGGCTGTCGCTGTCTTTGTGACGGCCATGCTTCTGGCTTGCTATTCCAATACGGCATATTATCATTATGATGCCATTGATCTCCATGGGTGGGACAGGGCTGAAGTGCTCGAGTACAATGTGCCACCGGCAACACAAGATGGATATTATGTAGAGGAAATAGGGGTAAGGACAGATGCCTCTTACCCCTATCGTTCGCTCTGTTTGGTGGTGGACCAATGGATTGTCCATACAGTCAAGAAAGAACCTGGAACATTCAGAAGCGATACAGTCAGTATCGACATCTATGATCAGGAGGGACAGACCGTGGGACGTGGGGTCAACCTCAGACAGTATGCTTATCCATTTAGAAGTGTCAGGCTTCAGCAGGGCGACTCCATTGCCATGCGCATTCGTCACCACATGAAAAACAAGAGTATCGATGGGGTTGCCAATGTGGGTCTGAAGGTGTACTTCCAGTATGCGGAGGCTCAATAGACCCCAAAGAGATCCTCACGGGCCATCAGTTCGATGGCTTCTTCTTCCATGGGGGTGCGCTTCACGATTTCAATGTCATCCCAAAGTTGTCGGTTATAACCAAGTTCCTTGATTTTCTTGATGAGGTTGTCGTAAAACTCTACTTTAGAGGTTCCTTTAGCAGTTTGTTGACCTGCGTTGAACATTAGGCCATTGGTCTCATACTGTTTTTCCCCTTGTCGGTAGCGGAGGTTGAAATGTACGCTCAGCACCTCAGCATAGCCGTTGTCGTGCTGATAGTTGACCACAAAAGAGTAATCGACAGGAAGGATGTAAACTTTGCCTTGCACGACACGTTTCACACGCTCATTCAGGCCAATGCCCTCAAATTTAAGCAGTTCGTAGGTGTTGCCGTCGACGTACAGCTTGCCCTCCACGCTCCACCGTTTTGGATTGCGGGCTATCATGGTCAGCACATAGGTCTTCTCATCACCGTTGATGAGGGTCTGGCAATCCGTCATATACAGTTTCTTGAATTCCTGATGGAGTGGCGCCATCTGGTCATAGGTATATTGTGTGGTGTTGAGCACTGGAATTTGGGCAAGGGAGTGGAAATTGACAGGAACAGAGTTGTGTGAACTGGCGACGGCGAAATAGCGTCCTGTCACCAGAGAAAGGTCTCTCAGTTGGATGGCGGTGCGTCCTTGAAAGAAGCACTCGATAAAGTCAGTGCACTGGCTGCCCGTATAGGTCATTTCTCGATAGAAGAGGTTGCTGCTCTCTCTCTTGTTTTTCCTCAGTTCTTTTCTGAGTTTTTTCCTTACCTGCTTCACAATATTCTCACTGCCCATCACAATGACCTCGTCAAGGATTTTCCCATCGGGCTGCAGGTGTATATTTTTCCCCACTTTCATGGCGGAGATATGGAGTGTCTTGTATCCCACATGGGAAATGCGGAGCACGGCGGTGGAGTCTGTGTTGATGGCGAAATCTCCATCTGCATTGGTGATGGTGCTGTGTTGGCTGTCGATGAAAACCGAGGCATAGGGGAGTGCCTCACCTGTCTTGGCATCAGACACCCTTGCTACGAGATGATGCTGTGCTGACACCGAGATGGGGCACAGCACCAGCATCAGCATCAAGATGTAAGTTTGCCTGATGGCATTACTCTTGTTGTTCATTGTTCGCTGACGATGAATCCGCCTTTGTCCATACCTTCAGCAGAGACGGCTATTGATTTTGAAAAACTATTGTTGTAAAATGTCACACGTGCACAGCCCTCGCTGTCTGTTGTCAGGTAGGGATTCCAATACAGGGTTCGGCGGTAGTCACCACCTTTGGGCAAAGGCTCGCGGCTGTAATCCACGCGATAGAACTCATCGGGCTCGCTCAGTCCCTGAAAATTAATACGGAATCCATACAGGTCAGGTTCTGGCATTCCTGAGGGATAGAGGGGGTCGGTTTTGAACTCGATAATGGAAGTGAGCGGATGAGTGCTGCTGTTCATTCCTTCCGGATTAAATGGGTTGAGAAGACCTTGGTAGCGGCTCTCTTGATGAATCAGTGAACGGTCGTCGGTGTCGGCATATAGGCAAAGTTTACTGAAATTGACGTCTGAAGGGAAAAATTTCATATTTTCGGGTAGGTTTTCCTCTTGGCCATAAGTCAACATATAGGCAGTGTAGGGACCTACGTCAGAATCGTCGACTACAGTGTAGTTCATGCCGTCAAGACCAAGGACCAGCAGCAGTTTCATATAGTTGTAGAAGGAGCTGTAGGCCATGTCGAAGCGTTGGCTCTTGTGAGACATGAGGCGGTTGTATATTTGCTTGGAGTTGATTTTGCCCACTGACGACGACGGGGTGGGGGTGACCTTCGGTCCTGCCTGGTCACCCAAATCACTTGAGTTGGCGAAAAAGACACTGTCGCCGAAGTTGCTTTGGTAACTGCTGTCGCGCTCGGCTCCGGGATTCCACCATCCACCTTTTGTCATATAGTTGCCAGCCAACCTGAACACATCTCCAAATTTATGTTCACCATAATCGTTGAAGTAGTGGAAGTCATTGATAGACCCAAAAATGTTCGATAGGTAAGTCATCAGTTCACGGACATCGATGACTGCTACAGGACGGGCTTCCTTGGACTCGCTCCATCTGCGACGTCCCTTCACCTTGATGTCTTGTATGTTCCAGGCATTGTCCTTGCGGTCGTAATACATCACGTCTTCCGATGATGTGTTTCTTGCCATGTATTGCTTGAAGGTGTTGGGGACATTGGTCTGGTCTAAACCTTTAGTCTCATAATAGTCGAAGTTGCGGGCTACGGGAGAATAGGGATTCAGTGGGATGATGTGCTTGTCGATTAAGTAGAGGGGATGGCGCTTTTTAAACTTGGAGAAGAGGTGACCGCCGAGTCCTGCCTTGAAATGGCCTTTCTTCTCGGCACTCTCCTCATTGACCATCAAGGTCATATAGCTTGTGCCGTAGAAGGGGTTGATGTTGAACATGAAGAATCCTAAGGAATCGGTCTTGATTTCTGCTTGCTTGATACCGTCGTAGGGTGTGCGGGTCTCGTTGTATATCCATAGTGGTTTTTTGATTCGTTTCCAGAAGTCATAACCATTGTAATGTCCTTTGTCGTCAACCAATCTGCCTCGGAAGTTCAGACCTCGTTCGATGACCATCAGCGGTTCCCACGGTTCGGAACTCATCATACGCTCAAAGTCATAGCGAGTCCATCCCTGCACCATGAGCAGTTGGTCAAGGGCGGCTCGGTGCTCGGCATCATCCTTCTCAAAATAATATTCAGGGTGGGGGATAAATCCTTTTACCTCGCTGGAAAGCAACAGGTAGGTCAGCATGTTGTCATCGGCAAAGGTGCCATCACGATACTCACCGTCGGTGATGGCTATTGACATCTTGCTGCGGTCTCTGACAGGTTGGCCATCTTTGTCCACCAATTGGCATTGGATGGTCACTGGCTTGTAGGGCTGCATGTCGATGCCGTTCTCGGGCATCAGCACCTTTAAGTGGTTGCCTTCCATATCGTGGTTGTTGACAAACACCTCACGCTGGGCGATGACTTTTCCCTCTTTGTTATATAAGGTAAAGATGTTGACACCAGTCATCAGGTCGCTCTTGCTGAAGTTGAGTTTGGTTTGCTCCTCATGGCGCAAGTCGATGATTTGACTGTGGAGTGTGGTGCCACGTGAGGTGATGCTCAGTCCGACTTGTTCCGCAGGCGTTTTGGCATTGCGTGCTATGTGGGCACTCAGTATGTTGCCCGATGAGAAGACATTGAGCACATAGCCGCGGCGATGTGACTTGGGTAGATGGAATGTGTAGTTTTTTCCCTCGTAGTTGACGAGAAGACGCAAACTGCGTGTAAGTTCGTCATCCGCCTCATCTCCTTCCTCACAGGTAACGGAGAAAACGCCTCTACCGCCATAGTCAGTCTTGAAGGTGCCGATTTCCTTACCCTCGCGGAGCAGTTTCCCCTCGATATTCAGTGTGCGCCCCTCAGTTGAATGGGCTTGAAATGCCACGCGGGTGGGTATTCCACTGACGAGATTGCCACCCTCGGGATAGAAGTCGATTTTCAGTTTGTCCTTAACCTCATCCACTATGGATGAGGTTACTTTTGGCAGTCTCGGCATGCGTTTTTGAGCGTATTGCCCCTTCTCCACAGCATCGAAGATGGGAAACACACGACTAAAGATGCCGGCGTTGCCACGGAGATAGTGTTGGACACGCTCCATATAAAAGTCTTTTTTGAGAATGTCTTTCATTCTGCTCCAGCCATGTCCGTTGCCAGGACAGAAATTGAGCATCCATGAGGTGTAGGCGCGCACCTCGTAAAAACCTGCATTAAGGGTGTCTTTCAGCAGAAATGAACCGCTGGCCTGTCCGTTGTTGACCACCAGTTTTTGGGTTTCCACAGGCAAGCCAATGGGGTTGACCAATTCCACATAGAGGATGCGGCTGAGGTTGGTAGGTTGAAGTGAAGAGCCTTCGACGACATATGCCTTATACCAAATGTGCTCACCTTTGTAATAAGAGGTGTTGTCGAAGTGGAGATAAACACGTTCCTGAGGATTTTTTTTGGCAAACTGCTCAAAATTGGTCTGCAGGGCAGTAAGTTGTAGGGTGGCATCGTTGTTATCCTGCGCCATTCCTGTCGCTGCCATGAGGAATAGCGAAATCACCGCTATAATACATCGTTCTTTCATAATTGTTGAGGATTTTTAGGAGTTCTTTGCAAAAATATGGGAAAATCACTACCTCCACAAAGGTTTTTTCCTATCAAGATAGAGGGATTTCCCTATCTCATCGAATATTTCCTTTTTTCTGAATTAATCTTCTGCTCAGTATGAAAAACGAAATCCTTTTGTGGTGACAAAAAAGGAAGGCGGATGTTTGTGTGTGTGGATGTTATTTCATATCTTTGCAGTATTGAGAAAAAGGAGTGTTTAGATACTGTAGTCAGAAAGGATGAGTGAAAAGAGTCTGAAGCAGAAGGCCACTGCAGGCATGTTGTGGACGGCGTTGAGCAAATACTCGACGACAGGCATTACTTTTGTGTCGGGCATCATTTTGGCTCGTCTGCTTACCCCACACGATTATGGGTGCATTGGACTGCTTGGAATTTTCATGTCGTTGGCTTCCACTTTTATAGGGGCAGGTTTTGGTACTGCCCTCATCCAAAAGAAAAGTCCCACACAGACAGACTATTCTACCATCTTCTTTTGGAATATGGGTATGGCTGTTGTCATGTATGTCATTCTGTTTTTCTCTGCTCCGGCAGTTGCTGCATTCTATCGCATACCATTGTTGTGCCCTGTGCTTAGGGTACAGGCATTTGTGCTTGTTATCAATGCTTTCAATCTTGTCCAGAGAAGCCAACTTAGGAAGCAACTCAAGTTCAGTGTTCTCTCAAAGGTCAGCATAGCCACCTCATTTTTGTCATTGGCAGTAACCATCATAATGGCCTACCAAGGTTTTGGCGTATGGTCTTTGGTGACACAGAATTTGCTTGCTGCAGCCATTCCCGCCCTGGTGTTTTGGTTTTATGTGCGTTGGAGGCCTTTGTTGATTTTCTCTTGGAAAAGTTTCCGCGAATTGTTCAGTTTTGGAGCATATATTCTGTTGAGCAATATCGTCAATACTTTTGGTTCGGAGCTGCAGGGGTTGTTGATTGGCAAATTGTTCAATGCTTCTACATTGGGTTATTATTCCAAGGCAGTTGGAGCCGAGCAAATGGCGTCCTATTCCATCAGTGGTGTGATAACGAGTGTGTCATTTCCTCTTTATGCCGAGGCTCAGGATGACAAAGTGGTGTTGGGCAACATCATACGGCGTCTGACGATGACCATATCTTACCTCACTTTTCCTTTCATGCTACTCCTCATGACTTTGGGCAAACCCCTTTTCGTACTGCTCTATTCTGAGCGGTGGTTGCCCAGCGTCATATATTTTCAGGTGCTTTGTCTTGTGGGCATTTCATCTTGCTTGCAGGCGGTCAATACACAGAGCATTGCGGCCATCGGCAAGAGCAAGCAGATGTTCTCATGGATTTTGGTAAAAAGGGTGCTTGGTGCCTGCGCAATGATTATAGGCCTTGTCTTATATGGGATGAAGGGATTTCTTGTGGGAGTTGTCTTGTACAACTATTTCTGCTATTTCGTCAATATAGGCTTGGTGTCGAAATATATCGGATATAAATGGAACAAGCAACTAAAAGACTTGATGCCCGTTGCTCTTGTGTCACTTGTGGCTCTGGCTGTTTGTAATGTTTGTGTATTATTCCACCTCAATATGTATGTGGAAGGTGCCATTAAGTTGCTTGTTTTCCTTTTTGTCTATATGGGATGGTCATTGATTTTCAAACCGGAAGCTTACACTTACACGCTCACACTTATACCCGAAAGATTCAAATTCTGGAAAAGAAATCCACAGTAATCTATTCGTTAGCAATTTGTCGCTTCAAATTTTGTAGTATATTAAGAATTTAGTATTTTTGCACGAAATTAGCAAAACTTGTCACATGGACAGTATCATCAAAAA
>JAGCXX010000071.1 GCA_017961115.1 Prevotella sp.
ATCCTGAGGAGGAAGGCAAGCCCGTAGGTATTGAGAAGGATGACCCCGCCTATGAAGACGCAAAGAAGGCAATGAAAGCCAGCCAGAAGGAGTTTGCCAAGACATTGGCAAGCTATGCCGACTGCTATGTGATGGATGCCTTCGGCACCGCACACCGCAAGCATGCCTCCACAGCTGTCATCGACGAGTTCTTCGATAAGGACCACAAGATGCTGGGCTACCTGATGGAGAAAGAGGTGACTGCCGTCGACAATGTGCTGGGCAATATCAAGCGCCCGTTCACCGCTATCATGGGTGGTTCGAAAGTCTCCACCAAGATTGGTATCATCGAGAACCTTCTTGGCAAGGTCGACAACCTGATTCTCTGCGGTGGCATGACCTATACCTTCGCCAAGGCATTGGGTGGCAACATCGGTAACTCCATCTGTGAGCTTGACAAACTGGATGTCGCTCTTGAGGTAATCCGCAAAGCTAAGGAGAATGGTGTGAACCTCGTGCTGGGTACCGACTGCATCGCTGCTGATGCTTTCGACAACAATGCCAACACTCAGGTGTGCCCCGCCAACGATATCCCCGAGGGCTGGGAAGGTCTGGATGCAGGTCCTGAGACACGCAAGGCATTTGCCGATGCCATCAAGGATGCCAAGACCATCCTCTGGAACGGTCCCGCAGGTGTGTTTGAGTTCGACAATTTCATCGGTGGTTCCAAGGCTATTGCCGATGCCATTGCTGAGGCTACAGCCAACGGTGCCTTCTCGCTGATTGGCGGTGGCGACTCCGTTGCCTGCATCAACAAGTTTGGCATGGCCGACCAGGTGAGCTACATCTCCACTGGTGGTGGCGCTCTGCTCGAGGCTATCGAGGGTAAGGTGCTTCCCGGTGTGGCTGCCATTGAGGCATAACTGAACTGCAGCCGACAAACTCATATAAAAAAGGTGCTCCTTGAAGAGCACCTTTTTTATATTTATATATAACTTATTTCTTGAACAGCCTCTTGTAAAGACCTTCGAAACCAGCGCAGTGGCGGGCCTCTTCTTTCGCCATCTCGTGAACAGTGTCGTGGGTGGCATCCATGTTGGCTTTCTTGGCGTTGCGTGCGATGCGGAATTTGTCCTCGCAGGCTCCACGCTCTGCTGCGATACGGGCTTCCAGGTTGCTCTTCGTATCGCCAAGGACATCACCGAGCAATTCAGCAAACTTGGCGGCATGCTCTGCCTCCTCAAAGGCATAGCGCTTGAATGCCTCTGCTACTTCAGGATACCCCTCCCTGTCGGCCTGACGGCTCATGGCGAGATACATGCCTACTTCACCACACTCTCCATTGAAATGGTTGAGCAAATCCTTTATCATTTCCTCGTCAGCTCCTTCCTTACGGGCTGCACCCAATTCATGAACGGTAGCAAATGGCTGATTCGCTCCCTCTACCACCTCATTGAACTTTGACGCTGGAGCCTTGCAGATAGGGCATCTCTCTGGCGGTTCAGTTCCCTCATGGATGTAACCGCAAACCGTACAAATAAACTTTTTCTTCATAATCATTAGTGTTTTTGTGAGTAAATTGTGTTAACATAAAACATCTATGAAGCAAAGTTACTAAAAAAAACTATAAAGCCAATATTTCTTTCCCTTTTTTCTGATTTTTCTCGATTTTTCTTACAATTGTACCACATTTCCTGCCAATATGGTTGACAACAGATGGGCTTTTGATTGTTCTTTTCAGATTGTACTTGTAAGCAAATTTCTTTGTTTGATGGAAAAATATCATTTATTTCATCAAAAAACTAAAATTATGTCGTTTATTTTGATAATTATGTGTAATTTTGCCACCGATTTGGAAAGGACAAACATTTTTTAGTATAAATTTCTCATCAATTTAGTCATGAACAAGCTATCAAAGGTATTAGTGCTCGGGAGCGGCGCGCTGAAAATCGGTCAGGCCGGCGAGTTTGATTATTCTGGTTCACAAGCACTCAAGGCATTGCGACAAGAAGGCATCTCAAGTGTACTCGTGAACCCTAACATCGCGACGATTCAAACCAGTGAGGGCATTGCCGACAAAGTCTATTTCCAACCAGTAACTCCACACTTCGTTACGGAAATCATCAAGAAGGAGCGCCCTGATGGCATCCTGCTGGCTTTCGGTGGACAGACTGCACTCAACTGCGGTACCGAACTATACCTGAATGGTACTTTGGAGAAATATGGCGTACAGGTGCTGGGCACCAGCGTAGAGGCCATCATGAACACAGAAGACCGCGACCGTTTTGTGCGGAAACTTGATGAGGTGGGATTGAAAACCCCTGTGAGCCATGCCGTGGAGAATATGGATGACGCGCTAAAGGCTGCACGCGAGATTGGGTTCCCCATCATGATACGCTCCGCTTACGCACTCGGAGGACTGGGGTCTGGCCTTTGCGGCGATGAGGCTGCATTCAAGGAGATTGCAGAAAGTGCCTTCACTTTTGCCCCACAGATTCTGGTCGAGGAGAGCCTCAAAGGCTGGAAGGAAATTGAATTTGAGGTCATACGCGATGCCAACGACCATTGTTTCACTGTGGCATCCATGGAGAACTTCGACCCACTCGGCATTCATACCGGCGAGTCTATCGTGGTGGCACCGACTTGTTCACTGACCGATGAGCAGGTGACAATGCTGCAGGAACTCTCCATCAAGTGTGTGAAGCATCTTAACATCGTGGGAGAGTGCAACATCCAATTTGCTTTCAATGCTCAGACCAACGACTACCGCATCATAGAAATCAACGCCCGTCTGTCACGCTCCTCAGCTCTTGCCTCAAAGGCTACGGGCTATCCCCTTGCTTTCGTGGCTGCCAAGATTGCTCTTGGCTACACCCTTGACCAGATTGGAGAGATGGGAACACCCAACTCCGCTTACGTGGCACCCAGTCTTGACTATATGATTTGCAAGATTCCACGTTGGGACCTGACCAAGTTTGCTGGGGTGAGCCGACTCATTGGCTCGTCGATGAAGTCTGTCGGTGAAATTATGAGCATCGGCCGCACTTTTGAGGAAATGATTCAGAAAGGCCTCCGTATGATCGGACAAGGCATGCACGGATTCGTGGGCAACGACCATACACGGTTTGAGAACCTCGACGACTCGCTGGCCAACCCCACCGACCTGCGCATCTTTGCCATCGCACAAGCCCTGGAGGAGGGATATACGGTAGAGCGCATCGAGGAACTGACAAAAATCGACAAATGGTTTATCTCACGCCTGAAGCGCATCGTTGACCTGAAGCAGAAACTGATGGAGTACAACCGCCTTGAGGACCTGAGCGATGAATTCCTGCAGGAGGTGAAGGCCGCAGGATTCAGCGACTTCCAGATAGCACGTTTTGTGCTCAAACCGGAGGCGGGCAATATGGAGCGTGAGAACCTCCAGGTAAGGAGATACCGCCAGTCACGCAATATTGTGCCTGCCGTGAAGCGCATCAACACTGTTGCCAGTGAGCATCCCGAACTGACCAATTATCTTTACTTCACCTACAACACACCACCTGTGCACGACATCTCTTACTACAAAAATGAGAAGTCGGTAGTGGTGATGGGCAGCGGTGCATATCGCATCGGCTCCAGTGTGGAGTTCGACTGGTGCTCGGTGAATGCCATCAACACGGCAAGGAAACTGGGCTACAAGTCAATCATGATCAACTACAACCCTGAGACTGTCTCGACCGATTACGATATGTGCGACCGACTTTATTTCGATGAGTTGTCACTGGAGAGAGTGCTGGATGTCATCGAACTGGAGCAGCCGCGTGGTGTCATCGTGAGCATGGGTGGCCAGATACCCAATAACCTTGCAATGAAACTACATCGACAGGGTGTGCCTATCTTGGGTACAAGTCCGGTGAATATCGACCGTGCGGAAAACCGTGACAAATTCTCTGCCATGCTTGATAAATTGGGTGTCGACCAACCGGCTTGGCGTGCCCTGACATCTTTCGAAGACATCAAGCAGTTTGTTGCCGAGGTAGGATATCCCGTATTGGTGCGTCCCTCATATGTGCTCAGCGGTGCGGCGATGAACGTATGTTACGATGATGAGGAACTGCATCGGTTCC
>JAGCXX010000072.1 GCA_017961115.1 Prevotella sp.
CAAAGATACGAATAAGCGAGTGGAAAGCAAAATAAAAGCATTTTTATTTTCTTTCCCGAGCGAAAGTATCTTCGACCGAAGGTCAAAGATAGTGCAAATCGAGAGGAATGCAAAGCAAAATACGAAGTTTTTGCTTTCATTCCCGAGATGCAGCCTATCTTCGACCGAAGGTCAAAGATAGTGTAAATCGAGTGTTTCCCGGAGATTCCGGAGATTCCGGATTTTCCGGATTTTCCGGATTATCCGGCCATCCGCCATCCCGGCCATCCAGCCATCCCTGCCATCCGCCATTACGGCTCCCAGCGTATTTCCTTGGGCTTTTTCCTGATGACCTTGTAGAGGCCCCGGATATCGTCCACACAAAGGTTGAAGTCGGCATATTCCGGCGACGGGTTGAGAGAATGGAAGGTGAGGATGCCATGCTCCTGGTCCTGTGCTATCATCTGTTTCAGGAGCACGCTCGACCCGAAGACGACGACCCAGTAGGGCCAGTCTTCAAACCGGAGCCGCTCAGTCCAATACACCCGCTCCAGTTCACGCACGAGCACCTTGTCACCCGCCTCGAAACTCTGGCGGCTTCCGGTGTCCATGGAGTCACCCTGCACCTCAAACGAGAGGTAGTTGCCCCTCGCCACGCGGTCCACCTCATAGGTCTCCTCTTCCCATTCCTCATTCAGGGGTTCGAGCCGGTCGGAATCGTTGGCAAACTGTCCGAAGGCGGCGTAGGGCACGTGCCTGACAGTCATCAGCAACTGCTTGCCCTTTTTGTAAAACTTGACGCCGTGTGTGTTCTCGGTGTAAAACTCCATCTCGCCATCCTCCCCCATTTGCATGACTTCGATATTGGATTTGGGACTGACGAGCATGTCGCCCTCACCAGTCCTCACCCAATCGAGGTTGAGCATGGGTTCGTAGGCGGCAAGTCGGCTGAGAAACTTCTCGCTGACGGGCACGCGCCCGTTGAGAATCTGCGAGAAAGCCGATGGGTTGTAGCCCATTTGCAGGGCAACTTCCTGCTGCGAGGCAGCCTTTCCCTGCATGACAAGCCATTTCACGACCTTTTTCAGTGTTGATGTCATGCTATTCATATCTCTTGATTTTTTTCCTATACGACCACTTATTCCTATCTTGCTATCTTGAAGCAGAACTATCACCGCACAACGGATGAATGTTAATTAAATGTTAAATATGTAAATTTGCTTTTGATTTTTATAAATCGTATTTATATTTGCAGCCGAAAATTAAGATAAAAATTTTATTTTCCTCTTAATTCAGTCTGAAATCTGTGCAAAAATACACATTTTTTAGATAACTTCCAAATAAAAGATCAACATTTTATGTAAAAATATAAATTATATAAATTAAATACTACTTAAAAAGCCATGAAACGATTATTCAAAGAAATCACCGACTTCGTATTGGGCAAGCGCTACTACGCCGTCATCATCGGCGAGCGCGGAAGCGACCGTTACTACATCGCATCAGAAATCCATGCCACCAAGGCATCCGCTGAGAAGCACCGCAGGCGCATCGAGCAGACTCGCACCTTCGTCTACATCACAACCATAGGATTTAGGGGGAGGTTTAAGTTCACTTAATTGCCTCCGTTCGGCATGTCGCTGCAGCGCCCCATCCCTATCAATCATACGTCTAAACTCCCAGACTCCCATAAAAAAACTCTCCTAAACTCCCAGACTCCCATAAAAAAACTCTCCTAAACTCCCAGACTCCTAAACTCCCAAACTCCTATAAAAAATCATATGTCTAAACTCCCAAACTCCTAGACTCCCAAACTCTATAAAAAAACTCTCCTAAACTCCCAGACTCCTAAAAAAAATGACCACGAAAATCATCCCCGTGACCCGCTGTGGCGACATCACCTTCCATCCCAATGGGCGTATCGACTTGACTGCCCATGTGACGGCAGCCCTGTCACTCCATCCCGGCGATGTCATCAACATCGCCCGCATCGAGGAGCGCTTCTGCGAACACTACCTCTATGTGGCGCGGAGAGCCGGAGAGACTATTGGCCGCCATGCCGGCACCTGCCGACCCGCAAAAAACAACGGCCATTATCTCCGCGTGTTCTGCAAACGCCTCACCGACTATGTGCTTACCCGCACCCACAGCACTGCCGGCACCCACAGCACTGCCGGTATCCGACTGCGTGTAGGCGCAGCTGCCGAAGTCAACGGTCTGGGCATCGCCCTGCCACTCATCGGCCTCATATAAGAAGTCCGACTTGTCCGACTTGTCTGACCTGTCCGACTTGTCCGACCCGTCCGATCTGTCCGACCTGTCCGACCCGTCCGACCCGTCCGACTTGTCCGACCTGTCCGACCTGTCCGACAAAAAAAACAACCAATCTTTACACAACCTATATCATGAAACACCACATCACTTTTCGGGGACTGACGACCAGTCCCACCGACCATGAGGCGCACGACGGGAGTTGCGCCACCCTGACCAACCTCATTGCCGAGGACGATGCTCTCCGCACCATCGGCATCACCACAGAAATCATCGGCACCACAGGCAGCGGTGTTGAGAGTGGCACAGAGGGGAAATGTGCCGCCGTGGCGACACACCGCACCGCCGACTACACTCACCTCATCACCGAGGAGAGCGACGGTGCAGGACGATGGCTGTATGCCTGGACCGACGCGGAAGGCTCCCACCCCATCACCACGCTGGAGGAGAAGGCGCGCACCATCGCCAATATCGGCCACACGCTGTGTCTCATCACCGAGACGGCCATCACCTACTGCATCTGGCAGCCACAAGAGGAGGCTTATGACGCCATCAGCCGCGACGACCTGCTCTACGACATCCACCTCACGCAGGACGACAACCTCACCCGAGAGGCGAGCGTGCCCATCAGCAGTTCCATCGCCTCATGGCTCGACCATCCCGACCAGTTGCAGGCGGGGCGACACACGGTGCTCAGTCAGGTATTCCCCCATTTCTACGACAGCGAGGAGGCGTACGCCACGGCTGCCACCATGGTGGCGGCGCAGATGGAGGAGGCATGCGACCGAATGGCAGCCACACTCGGCGAGGGGACGTTCCGGCATGTGTGCTTCGGCATCGCCGCCCTGAGGCTCACCGACGGTTCATACCTCCTCTTCTCCAACCTCTTCGCCCTACTCCCCGCCACGATGTCGCCCACCATCACCGCCGACCGTGAGAACGGCATTCTCAGTATGGCCACCGACTTCCACCGCCATGTCATCACCGTCACCATGCGGCAACCGGAGCGCGCCGCACACATCGTCAGGGGCATCGACATCTTCCTCACGCGACCGACGCAGTTTCTCGACATGCGGAAGGCTATTGGGCACACCGCCGACGGCGAGGGAAGGACCACCTCGCTGACGTTTGGCGAACTGCCCCGGCAGTCGCTCATCCAACTGCTTGATGAACTCGCATTCTATCCTGCCATGACCATCACCATTCCACAGAGCGGAAGCCAACTGCTCGTGCAGAACGCCGACTACGGAGCCACGCCCATAGACCTCGGCGACCTGCGGAGGTGGTCGGCGGGGGCGCAGGTGTCACTCAGCCACAACGGGCGCATCCTCCTCGGCGCCACCACGGCAGTGGTGCACAACCCCATGGAAATAGGCATCCGCTACCGCTATGGCGCACTCACCGCCGGCGACCATGCCGACTCCGGCGACAACCCCGACGGCATCACTGCCGACCTCATCACCCATGCCGTAGCCGACGGCGCTCCCGACACCGACCTGTGGTGGCACAGCGAGGTGGCATATCCAATAGCTGGCATGATGATGGCTCCGGGAGCACGCCTCCGCACCCTCGAATACCATCTCCGCCTGCCCACCGACGGGGGTTACCGCTACCTCACCACCTCGCAGACGCTCCACCCGCTTACCCGCAAAGACCTCTCCCTCGCTGTCTTCGGCGTGACGGGGCAACTGCACCGCACCCCGCGCCCCCTCTTCCTCTCACTGCTCTGGCAACAGGTGCGCACCCTCGTCGCCGACCCCCTGAGCGGCGGATATGCCGAGGGACAGTTGCTGTGGCAGGAGGAGACGGCTGCCGACTATGCCGCTTGCCTGCAGAAGGTGAGGGAGCGGTGGCCGCTCAACAGCGATGAGACGCTCATGCGGGCGTCGGAACAGGGCAACCCCTATGTGTTTCCCACCGCCTCGTCGGTCAGCGTAGGCGACAGCGCCATCCTCGCCATCACCTCGAGCACGCGACGCAGTGCCGACGGTCTGTTTGGCGACGGCCAGTACTATGTGCTCAACAGCGATGGCGCATGGCTGCTGCGCCTCAGCGGCGGACGGTGGAGCGCGCAACAGAAGACGACACGCGTGGGGATGCTCCCCGGCACCCAGACGATATGCACCTCCGACGCCGTGGTCTATCTCTCCGCTCAGGGAGTGACGGCCCTCAAGGGGTCTACGGCCACCTGCCTGTCGGATGTCCTCAGGGAACCACCCTTCCGTTTCTCCTCCCTACCCTATGCCAACGACATCATCGCCACCGAACGCACCCTGCCCGCCGTCATCGGCAAGTACCCCTACTGGATGGGAGCGATGCTGCGCGAGGCACGCATGGCATGGGACGCTGCCACCGACCGCCTGTGGCTGTTCTGGCCTATGCAGCGGCAGCCGTTGCCCGTGCCATGGCCTGGCGCGCTGGTATACTCATTTCGTTCTGGCGCATGGGGCTCCGCCGTCGCCCGTCTGTCTTCGGTGGTGTGCGACGGCAGCGAGGTGTGGGCAACCATCGATGTCGATGCCGCCACTATGGTGGCGAGGGTGCGCCTCTCTCCCACCGGCCGCCAACCCGTCCTGTTGTGCACACGCCCTCTGTCCGTAGGCAAGCGCTATGTGCACAAAAGCGTGGAGCGCATCCTGGTGCGCGGTTTGTTCAACCATCGCGGCAACCAAGGCAGTCATGTTGGCGTCGCCCTCTACGGCAGCAACGACCTCCACAACTGGCATCTGGTCAGCAGCAGCATGAGCCAGTATCTCTGCTGCCGCCGCGGCACTCCCTACCGCTGGTTCCGCATCGCCGCCGTGGGCCAACTCCTTCTGGGCGAGAGCCTCGAGGGTGCGACGATGCAGAGCTCTAATAAGATTTGAGATTTAGGAAATTATTCAACACAAAGATACAAAGAAATTAATAATGTTGCTACTTGTATTGCTGTGGTAACCAGCTCCCCCTCTAAGACTAGCTAAGACTAGAGGAGGCGTTGAAACGCCCACCCCCTCCATTGTCGGTCTAACCAGCTCCCCCTCTAAGACTAGAGGGGGCAGGGGGCGTTGACCTCCCAAAGTGGACTATCAATCCTTCATCCTTCATCCCATCTTTCATCCAGCCCAAGGGTGTCAAAACACTCCAGCGCCTCCTCTATTGAGCACACCACAGCATCAAACAGTTTATACATCAGTTCCGGTTCCTGCCGCTCCGGGATATACGCGATGGTCATCTTTCCTCTCCCAGCGAACCACCCCGCCTCGGTGTGCGCGCTCCTACCGCACGGCAGCACCAGCACGCAAGTGTCGCATGCCTCCATCGCCTCGATATCGTTTTTGAACTGCCTCACCGCTTTCGGGTGTTGGAGCATATCGCGGTATTGTTGTGGCGACCACTCCATGTAGTCTTCGCTCACGCCGCTCCATTTGAACCCCTCATCCCCCGACGGCGGGTTGCGGAAGTCGTACACCTCGTGTCCCGCCTCCCTCAGCCTCCTCACCACCTCAGGGTAGTACTCGTTCCTCCAGCTGCTTGCCACATAAATCCTTCGTTTCATATTGGGTATGGGTTTTTGTCAAAATCAATGTCATTCCACAACCTGACGATAATAGACTGCTCCCTGTTCATTCTTCAGGGTACGGGTATCCTCGTCATAATCATAGCATTCCTCCTCTGTGTCCACACCCTTCGGTTTCATGAAGATGGTGTGACCTTTGATGGTATAGGTGTACTCCGTATAGTGAAGACTTCCTATCATACCCCATGTGGCTGTGCCATCCGCATTCAGACAGATACGGCTCACGCTGTTCATGTCTTCATCAAGGCTGTCATAGATTCCATCCATATTGGCAAAAGTCAGTTCAGATGCTCCCTCCTGTGGCTCTGCAAGATAGTCTCGCATTTCTCTCATCATGTCAACCTCAACCTCTTTTCCGTCAGAATCTGGGCGGTACCTGATGATATTGTGTATGCGCCAGTCACCATCCTCACGGCAGAGCTCAAACTTCTGGTGAACGGTCTGAATGGAACTCCAGAGCACGAAATCGACCAAGGCCGTGCCTTTCTCAACGTCCATCTGTAGGAACTTAATATCACGAACCTCAAAATCATCGGAATTGCTATCCTGCATCTGGGTCCAAAGGTCATCGTTGAAGAAGCCGATTTCCTCTAAATCAGCATCTTTTTTATCAACCGCTTCTACCATTTCCCACCAAGAATGACAGGCAAAACGTTCATTACTTTCTCCTATCCGGTCTGTCCCGGCATACAGTTCCTTGATACGGCCCACAATATCTTCCTTGGCTTTCTCAACCTTCGGGTTATCAGCAGCGACGTCAGAGCTCCCTGCCCCCGCTTGTTTTTGCTTGCCGTTGCATGATGCTGAGGTGATAACGCAAATCAACAGCATGATCAACACATTAGATTTCATCCGACCACTTTGAACAGAATTCTTCTTCATAACATTATTCATTGTATTATTTTAAATTTCCATTAAATGATGTTTTAAAGGTATTTTATCGTTTACCATCAATATGCATATTGTAATGCTGTGTGCAATAGCCATCTGTTTTAGCAGCCCTTGAGCATCTTTTGCCCTCCTTTGTCTTGGCTTTGCATTGGCTGACAACAGGTGACTTGGCCTGATGCACATGACAATACTTGCTGTTTTCCAGGGAATTCAACTTACAGCGTGTCCCCTTCTTGGTGGTGGCAACGCATTGCTTTGCCTGCAGCTCATGCGCAGATGTATCTTGAACGCTGCAGCTCAAGAGCAACATCAGTGAAAATAGAATGTATTTTTTCATTTTGGTCATATGTTATATTGTCTAATCATCATCATATCTGTCCTGTTCTTCATTATAGCCATCATCGTAGCCATCTTGATACCCCATCTCGTTATAGGATGCCAATTCGCCATCATAATTGTTCTCATCATCATAGCCAGCGTCGAGTTAATTCTTTTTCTAACAACCCCGGGACAAGTGTCCAAATTGCTATTTTACATCATAGGAAAAAGTCTTATCGAACAGTTTTCTGAGAGATGTCATATCTGTGAATGATTCATCTTTTAGTCAATATATCCCCTTTGAGTAGCGAAGATTTCATCCCCTCTCCGGATGATAGCTGCCACAACCTCTATTCGTTTCATAAAACCTGAATACCTATTGATTTAAGATAATCAAAAACCCCATTATATAATTCTGGAGAACGTGTAGGGTCCTCGGGAAAACCTTCAGGAGTGAGATTGCTGTTGCCTGAAGGAACACAGATAATGATACCTTGACGAGCTCGTGTAAGCAATACGCGATAGGCATTTAACATATATTTCTGATTATCCTTGTTTTTCTCGGGAATCCATTTAGTATTG
>JAGCXX010000073.1 GCA_017961115.1 Prevotella sp.
CCACCACCTCCTGTGCCCCGACAATCAGAGAAAATAGTTCCAGAAGTCCCAATTGTCCCAACAATTCCTTTAGAGACTGGCTTGAACGGGATGAGGCGATGGTGAGGGTAATGCCCTTTATTTTCAGACTTTTCAATGTCTCACCAACAAATGGGAAGGTCTGTGGAATGATATTTTTGAGGTTTTGTGCGAAAAGGCGATGGTGGGTCTCTGCACAAAGATCCAATTCGCTGTCCGATAACGAGGGAAACATCTGGGCATAGCAGCCTTTCAGAGGAAGTCCGATGGTGGAGGCACAGGCAGCATCGTCACGCACAGGTAGATGGAGTTCACGCATCACGTCCTGCATCGTGGTCACAATGTTGCGCCGGGTGTCACCCAATGTCCCGTCGAAATCGAATATGATAAGTCGGAGGTATTCTTTCATGCTAGCTGAGGTGTTATCGAGAATCGAGCGAAGCCCGATTCTCAATTTCCATCATCATTCAATGTTCAATGCTATTTTTGCCGGCTTGAGCGACTTCGACAGAGGCGTGACCTTGAGCGAGACCACACCACCAGTTTTGCCTGCACGCAGGATAACCATCGCCGAACCATTATATAGGCTGCGCTCCGTCACTGCATTGAGTTCATCGGAGAGCATATCGCCGTTGGTCACCGCCACGATACGGGCATCACCCTCCACCTCAAATGACAAGAGGTCCTGAGCACCATACGCCCTTCGTCCCTTGCCATCGACCGCATGGACACGTACATGCATCAGGTCGGTGCCGTCAGCATGCCACACTTGTTGGTCGGGGGTCAGTTGTAAGCGTCGCGCATCACCGGAAGTCTCAATGCGGTGGCGCGCCACGACACGTCCTGCACGGTAAGCCACTGCCTCGGCATAGCCATCGGCATATGCCACCTTGTCCCACCTCATCTTGTTTCGTGTCTTCGCATCAGATGTGTTTGTACGTTTGCCCTGACTCTTTCCATTGACAAACAGTTCCACTTCATCGGCATTGCTGTAAGCATAGATAGTGAGCAGCGAACCCGGACGGCGGTTCCAATGGTCGCTGTATCGCTCGCCACCGAACTTAATCCCGTTCCATTCGATATTGTCAGCCACCTCATCGACAATGCTCAGGTGCACCAACGGTTCCTCCTCCTTGAACATACTGCGAAGGAAATACGCCATAGGCTTGGGTTCCAGCGCAATGTCGAACACGCCATTTGCCCATCCTTTTGCCGGCCATCCCTGCGACTCCCCAAGGTAGTCAATCATACCCCAGTATGCCAAGCCAATAACCTTGTCGAGGTCCATCTCAAAGAAGTTGGGACCCATCATGGTGAGGTTTGCCTCACTTTGATAGAACATCATCCACGGGAAGCGACGTCCGTCGCCCGGGAAATACATATAACGGTAGTTGTAAGCCGCCACATCGGTCTCCAATGCCAATGGTGCGGGCAGCGAGTCGGTCGCCAAATTGCGCCCGCGAGGGTGCATAGCCACTGTGACAAGCCTCGTGGTATCATAGCGGTGGAGCAATTCACGCTGCATCCTATAGGGAGTCACTCCCCAGTCATTGTAAGGCAAGTTGGCATAGGTCTGCAGTTCGTTGCCAAGACTCCACAGCACCACCGATGGGTGGTTGCGGTCGCGCTTGATGAACTCCGGCACATCATGCTGCCATAGGTCTGTCCATTCTTTTCTGCCACCAGTGAACTGAGTTAGCCATTTATCATACAGTTCATCCACAACGAGGAAGCCATACTCATCGCAAAGGCTGAGGAAATCCTCACTGTAGGGGTTGTGCGAGGTGCGCACATGATTGAATCCCCACTCCTTCAGGAGTTTTAGGCGTTTCTCTATCGCTCTCGGGTAGGCTGCCGCACCCAATGCGCCCAATGTGTGGTGATTGGCGATACCCTTCCAAATCACCTTTTTGCCATTGAGTTTGAAACCAAACTCTGGAGAAAACTCAATGGTGCGCACACCAAAACGAGTCTCCACCCTATCCGCGACACGGCCGTTCTCGTCCTGCAGTTCAACGGTGAGGCGATACAGATAGGGCGACTCGCAACTCCACAGATGTGGGGCGGCAAGACGGATGTTATCGAGCGGATACTCATACACCTTCATCTTCCTGTTCCATGCGATATCCGAGATGTGGTCCGCCACAGTATTTCCCTCTTTGTCCGTCACTATGGCACGTACCTTGAGATGCTCAGTGCTTAGCGTACAAGCTATATCTGCCTGTATAGCCACTGTCGCCTCCTGTTCGGAGACAACAGGTGTTGTGACATACAGCGAATGACGAGGCAGGTAGAGTTGCGGGTCGGTGACGATGAGTGTGACGTCGCGGAAGAGTCCGCCCCCGGTATACCAACGTGAGTTAAGTGGTTCCTGTGTATTCGACTTTACGGCGATGACATTGGTCTCGCCAAACCTCAGTCGTTGGCTGATGTCGATTTCAAAGCCGACATATCCATAGTCGGTGCCTCCGACCAACTGTCCGTTGAGCCACACGTCACCCACATACATGATGCCTTGGAAATCAAGAACGACCCTCCTACCCTTCCATGCCTCATCTGGCGTGATGGAGAGGACATACCATCCCACCCCCATCTCCTTGAATGCCCGGGCACTCAAGCGGCTCTTGAAGTTGCTCGCCTGGTCGCTGTTGTCGCCCTGCTCATCATCACCAGGCGCTACCCATGGCTGCTCAATCTGAAAGTCATGGGGCAGGTCGACGGTGCGCCACCCAGCGGTGAGTGCGTCTACATTTTGTGGAGTGGGCACATCATTGATGTCACCGAGATGGAACTTCCATCCGAAATTGAGGTTGACAGTTTGCCGAGGAGCGTCAGCAGCCGAGGTACCTAGTGCGAAGCACAAGAGCACCAAAAGGGATGAGACATATCGCATCGGCACTTTATGAGAAAGAGGTAGATAGTTCATAATTATTGCTTATTTAAAA
>JAGCXX010000005.1 GCA_017961115.1 Prevotella sp.
ACTACGATTGATTATGATGACACTGCTATGCGCAGTGGTCACATCAGCATGGGCAGATGATGTATTTTACACACTAACTCCTACAAAAGGAACCAACAACAACTATGCTAGCAATTGCGATATTGATATCAATTCCATCACTTGGAACTTGACTGGTAACTCACAAATGGTGCCCTGGCGTATCGGTGGCAAGAGCCTTTCTAATGTTGACCGTGAAGTTTACTCAAAAACTGCAATGGATGCAGCAATTACTAAAGTTGATTTGACTGTCGGTGGAGCATCTAATATTACAGTGAATTCTTTGAAACTGACGGTGGCAAGTAATGCTGACTTCTCTGACGTCCTCGATGAAGTCACTGTCACTTTTAAAGCAAACTCAACAATAACATTTGAACCATCTAATGGTACAAAATGGAATATGGGTGCTTACGACAAATTGACTTTTAATGTCTCTGTATCAGGCGATAGCAATAAATTCGTAGAGTTTTCAAAAGCTGAATTCTTTGCTTTTAGTGATATCCCCGCCCCCACTTTCGACCCTCCTGCCGGCATATTATTCTACAATAATGAAGGTGTCAGCATCGAATGCGAAGATGAGTCTGCCACTATCTATTACACCACTGATGGCAGCACTCCCAATGAAAATAGTGACATATTTTCCGGCAACGTCATCACGGTTCGCGAAAACATTACCATTAAGGCCATCGCTATCGACAGCGATGGCAATAAGAGCAGTGTGGCCACCGCTGTCTATACAATCATCGACCAAGAACCACTGGCAAATCTTGGAGAATTGACAAAATTGACAAAAGATGAGGAGGGCAATTATTATGTAGAACTAAGTGACGCCGTCGTCACCTATACCAATGGCAACTATGCCTATATAGAAGACGAAACGGGAGCTATTGTACTCTACAAGAGCGGCCATGGTCTCAAAACCGGCCAATCTATCACTGGCATTGCAAAGGTGGCATTCCAACTGCGCAACGAAAACCCGCAAATAACCAACATCGACCTTTTTAATTATGAAATAGGAGAAACGGTACCCGAGCCCTATGAGATAGCTGCAGAGAGCTGGGAGGCCGACTTCAACTACACACTCAACCAATATTACAAAGTGACGGGAGCCAAAATCACCCAAAGTAACAACAAATATTACATCACACTGGGTGGAGAGAGCGTGCAACTTTACGGACAAGGCAGTGCCAGTACCATTCAAGTCGGCGACCTTAGAGACACCTACACCATCGTCGGCTTCCCAACATTGTACAACACCATCAAAGAACTCCAAATCTTCGTGCAGCCTGTAGCAGAGGGCACCGTGGAGCCATTGAAAGACCCAGCCCTTGCTTTTGAGGAGGACAGAGTGATTGCTTACCTCAGTGATGAAGCCGTGATGCCTGCCCTCTCCAACGATTACGGTGTTGAAGTGACCTACACCAGCAGCAACACTGATGTTGCCACCATTGACAGCGAAGGGTCCATCACTTTGGTGGGCACTGGTTCCACAGTCATCACCGCCTCCTACGAAGAGGATGACGAGTACTATGCCAGCAGCGCCACCTTCACACTTATCGTGAAAAACAAGGTGGAATATGCTGAAGGCGAGTTCTTCCACGAGACTTTTGACGCTTTCGAGGGAACTGGCGGAAGAGATAACAGATTCAAAGGTGAGCCAAATGAGAGCAACTTTGCCGGAGCAAAATTCGACCTCGCACTCACCGATGAGGTATGGGCCTTCGCCAGTGATGCCAAAATATATGGTGCCAACAAAAGTGCAAGGCTTGGCAATAGTTCAACAAACGGTGTAATCACAACTCGCATCATCGAACTGACCGGCGACGGCACCCTCACCTTCTCAGCAGCAGGATGGGGTGATGGCTCCAACAAACTCACAGTTTCTGCTGAAGGTGCCACCCTTACATCAGAGAGCGGTAAAGCTGAAATCACCCTTTCAAACGGCGAATGGGTCGCCTACACCTATGCCATCAGTGATGCTCAAGGCGAGATAACTCTAACATTCTCTGGCAAACGCGCTTTCATCGACGACATCATCGTCACCAACGAAAAGACCACCTTCCCTGAAGAAGCAACAATAGCATTCGACCTTGAGAACGACCAGATTAATGTGAACTATGTGGAGGGTGAAGACTTCGAGGAGCCCACACTCATCAATGAGATGGAGGTTGAGCCAATTTACTACAGCAGCAGCAAAGAGGAAGTGGCTACTGTAGATGAAGAGACCGGCGAGGTCACACTCACCGGTGTGGAAGGCACTGCTGTCATCACCGCTACCTTCTATGGCAACGATAATTACAGCCCCGCCACCGCCTCCTACACTATCATTGTCAGCGTGCCCGCACAACCCACTGACGATGTCTTCGAACTTGCAGAGCAAATCACAGAAGGTGATGAAATCATCATTGTGGGAGAGCACAAGATAGCAGCAAATGAAGAAGCAGGAACGGAAGAGTCGATTGACTATTACGGACTCAGCACTAATCAAAAAGACAACAACCGTGGTGCAGTGACCGTTACCTACAACAGCGACGGAACCATCCAGGGCAACTCCAAACTTCAGGTCATCACCATTGAGGGCAATGATGAGGGCTGGTATTTCAACGTGGGCAACGGTTACCTCTATGCCGCCAGCAGTTCAGCCAATTGGCTTCGCACGGAGGCAGAAGCTGATGACAATGCCAAGGCAACTATCACCATCGGAGAAGACCAGGCTGATATCATCTTCCAAGGCACCAACACACATAATGTGCTGAAGTTCAACTTCAACAACGGCAGCCCACTCTTCTCATGCTACACTTCTTCCAGTAGTCAGCTGCCCGTGAAAATCTATCGCAAGAAGGCGGCTTTGCTCGGTGATGCCAATAATGACGGCATTGTAAACGTGACGGACGTCATGCTGGTAGTTCGCTATTCAGGAGGTGGGGAAGTTCTTTACATCAACTTAAAGAATGCCGATATCAACAAAGACGGCCAAGTCAATATCACTGATGCCATGGCCATTCTCCCATTGGCAATTTAATTATTTAGTATCCCTTTGCCACAAGGCAAATATTGGTTCTATGTTTGGGCGGATTGCAAATCCGCCCAAACTTTTTGTCGGACAAGTCGGACTGGTCAGACTGGTCGGACTACTCAAAATAGAAAGTGAGGGCGATGATTTTGGTGCGTGCCTTGCTCACCGAATTGGTGTACATAATCATCTCGCGGTTTTTCAAATGGTTGACATGGTCGGTGTCGAGGCTGTTGGTGAGACTGTAGAGGAATTTCAACTCCGGGCGCAACTTGAAAAACGGCAGGTAGAAGTCACATCCCACACCAAATTCGGCAAACACATCATAGCGTTTGAGTTTCAAATAGTCATTGTCCTTGCCCGAGAGATTGATCATCGGGTTGATGCCCGCCATGACATAGGGGCGATGGTTGTTGAACCTCGGTGCGGCGAAAATCAAATCCACCGCAGAAGAGATGTAGGCCGTCTTCAGGTTCTGCACCTCCTGAACCACCAGCTCATCGGTGTGGTTGTAAAAAGAGATATGGCGTGTGCCGAAATACATGGCCGGCGCAATACGCAACTGAAAATTTGTGTTCAGGCGCAGTTCGCCCAACACCCCCACATTGAAGCCCGCATCCCAGCGGTCCTGGTCGCATGACACCAGTTTCTCCACATACGAGCCATCCTCCTGCTCGATGAGCTGAGGCCCAGCATTGAGCAATTCGATATCCTGCAGATGAGTGCCCACAAGCACTCCGAAATGGAACTGCCTGAGGTCAATGTATGGCTTGTTTTCCACCTTCCTATCCTGGGCGGTGGATGCCATGACGAGGAGAAATGTCCCGATTAGGGACAGCATGCGCTTGTTCATATATTATATTAACGTCATTTCCATTGGCTTATTGCATTGCCAATTATTTAGACTCATTATAAATAACAAAAATATTGCTCCCCATTTATAGGTATTTCAAAATAAAAACCTATCTTTGCATCACCAAAAAATGGGTATCTGAGATAGGAAACATTATTCATTAACATTAATACAATTAACTATGGCTTACGTAATTGGCGACGACTGCATTGCTTGCGGTTCATGTATCAGCGAGTGCCCGAATGAGGCTATCAGCGAGGGCGACAAGTACTCAATCGACCCTGATCTCTGCACAGAATGCGGAGCTTGCGCAGACACCTGCCCGAATGAGGCTATCACCCTTCCTTAAGCAAGAAAATACAAGGAGGTTGCGGTCCTGGGGATTCCCAAGGACCGCATTTTTTATTTGTTCAATTTCACCGTCATCTTGCCTATCCAGATACCGTGCTTGCCATTCTGGTCGGTGGGGACGCCGTGCCCATCGAGGTCTTTCTCATACCTCAGTTCGGTAAAATAGGTGTGCGAGTGTCCACCCAGCACCAGGTCGATATAGCGTGAGCCTTGCTCCATCTCGATGTCGTCGTCGAGGTCAGTGTCCCACCCAAGGTGTGAGACGCAAATCACCATGTCGCATTTCTTCTTCTTTTTCAGGAAAGTCGCCATCTCCAGTCCCTTCTTCACTGGGTCGAGGAAGACGACACCCTGGCAGTTGGCCTTCTCCACCAATCCATCAAGTTTGGGTGCGAGACCAAACACGCCTATCTTCACCCCATTGCGCTTGATGATGACATAGGGTTTCACCAATCCCTCCAACGGTGTTCCTGTGAAGTCGTAGTTGGAGCAGACGATGGGGAAGTTGGCCATGCGGAAAAGCCTTGCCATGTTTTCCATGCCGAAGTCAAACTCATGGTTGCCGATGGTGGCGGCATCAATTCCCATGCGGTTCATCAGCCCCACCTCCACTTCACCGCGGAACAAGGTGTAGTATGGTGAGCCTTGCGAGAAGTCGCCGCTGTCGAAATAGAGCAGGTCGGGATGTAGCTCGCGCTGCTGACGCAGGAACTCCAGTCGGCGTAAGAACCCACCTCTTCCTGCCACCGCCGTGTCCGCCAGGTTGGGACTGAGCGGCATGATGGTGCTGTGCGTGTCATTGGTATGGAGTATCACCAACTCCTTTTGCTGGGCTTGTGCGGCAGTCATAGTGACCACTGCCAGCAGGGTGAAAAATGCTTTTCTCATCATGTTCTATTCCTCCACTGTATATCGTCCTTCCACCTGGCTTTCCACCATCTGTCCGTTGGCTGTCTTCTCCTTGATGAATTTCATCAAGACTTCCCGTGCCAAGTCACCGTCATCCGTCAGTTCGCGCCGTTCGGTACCGCTCTTGAACGCCGTCATGCGGTCGTTGCCATGCGACACATAGTCGACGGTGACGATACGGTACTTTGCGTTGGGGTCTATCTCCTTGCCTCCGATGGTGGCATTGATGAGCTTGCCGTCGGGCGTTGCGGTGATATGAACCTCGCGACTGATGCCCTCCCCCTTGCGGTAGCATATCTGCTCCATCAGTTCTTTGACCTTCTCCCCACTGAGGGTGATGAAGCATATTTTGTTCTCGAAAGGAGCCACCTCGAAAACATCGCCGATAGTGATGTCGCCTTGGGCGAGCGAGGCACGGATGCCTCCCATGTTGTAGATACCGAAGTCAGGCTTCTCATCATATAGTTTACCCGCCCACACAAACATATCGGCCATCAGGTTGCTCAACGGACTCTCCGGTCTGTAGGACTGAAGGGGATGGGCAGCCTTCCCAAGTACGGGAGACATAAGCTCGTCCACCTTTGCCTTGAAGGGTGTGATAAAGTTGCTCATGTCGTCGGTCATGGGTTTGTCATACTTCTGGTCAATCAGCAGACGGGTACGCTCCACCTGACTGACGGTGTAATGCGTGGTGCATGATAAGACAGTCAGCAGCACGGTCAACAGCACCATGGTCTTGATTGTTTTTCTCATCATTTTTTGTCTTTATTCAAGTTTCGCATTTACTCTACTTTCACATTACTCCTAATAGCAATTGCCGGTTGCACCTCAGCAATGGGAACGAGTTACATGGCATTCAGTTAGCACGACATTTCATCTTTCATAATAAAGAGCCCTGAAGGCTTCGGGGAGATAGTCGATGAGGTCGCTGGCGATGAGGCTTTCCTTCCCCTTCTCGTGCACGGCGAGGTCACCTGCCAAACCATGCAGGTACATACCCAGCAGACATGCCTCACGCTGGTGGTATCCCCTTGCCAGCAGTCCCGTGATGATGCCGGTGAGCACATCGCCCGACCCTGCTGTCGCCATGCCTGCGTTGCCCGTCGTGTTGAAGACGACCTTCCCATCGGGCAGACAAAGTGCGGAATAATGTCCTTTGAGGATGATGTACACCTGCAGCCGCACCGACATATCAACGGCCTTCATCAGTCGCTCATAGTCATCGCTGCTGCGCGAGCCGCTCAGTCTGTCAAACTCCTTAGGATGGGGTGTCATGATGATGTTTTTCGGCAGTTGCTGCATCCATGTCCTGTGGCTCGCCAGGATATTGAGCGCATCGGCATCCACCACGATGGGCGCATTAGTGCGCCTCAGTTGGGCAATGAGTGCGATGGCCGTGCCCTCCTCCTGACCCAGTCCGGGACCAATGCCCAAGGCATCGAACTCATCGGCAGCGACGGCTTCAGAGAAATAGGTATCCTCATGGTCGACCTGCAGGACAGCCTCCGGCACTGCTATCTGCATCACCTCACAATTTTTCTTAGGCGTGTGGACGGTGAGTTTGCCCACACCGGAACGGAGGCATGCCTTAGCAGCCAGCATCGCCGCTCCCGCCATGCCGTAGCTGCCCGCGATAAGCAGCGCATGTCCCATGTTGCCTTTATGGGAGAACTCCGGCCGGTGCAACAGCAAGGGACGCAGTTCCTGTATCTCCTGCATAGTGTATGAGGCACTGGTCTTGCGTATGTATTCCTCCGACAGTCCGATGTCGAGCACCTTCAGCCGACCGATATACTGCTGGTTGTCGGCGAAGAGGAACGCCAGTTTCTTGGTGTGGAGGGTGAGGGTCAGGTCTGCCCGGATGATGTGTGCCTGTATATTATAGGTGTTGCATTCCGCCAGCAGTCCCGACGGCATGTCGATACTGATAACACGGCATGGTGCCTGGTTGACATACTTCACCAGCGAGGCATAACCGCTCTCAAGAGGTTTGGCGAGTCCTGTCCCAAAAAGGCCGTCGATGACCACCGTCTCCTCAGTGAGGGCAGGCGGGTCAAACTCCTTGGTCACCTCGATGAAGTTCTTGATGTTCTTGTTCTCGAGAGCGCGCTTGCGGTTCTCTGCGCAGTCCTCCGACAGTTTTCCCTTGGTGTTGAAAAGGAAGACGGAGATGTCGTAACCACGGTCGGCCAGCATACGTGAGACGGCGAGGGCGTCACCACCATTGTTGCCAGGTCCGGCAAACACCACCATTTTATCTTCTGGACTGCATTCGGCAGTGATGGCCTTTGTCAGTGCCCTTGCTGCCCGCTCCATCAAGTCGATAGACTTAATGGGCTCATGCTCAATCGTATATTTGTCGAGCTCTTGGATTTGAGTGCCTGTAAATATCTTCATATCGATGCAAAATTACAAAAATAAAGCCAACATATCATCATTGTTTCCCATATTTTTACTAAATTTGCGCTATAATTCACGCTACAATCTGAAAGATTCAAGAACATAGATATGGACATCATTCAAGTGTTGGACAAGAAATTCAGCATCTCCGTCCCAGAGGCTGAGGTACTGAAAAGAGTGGATGCCGTAGCAGAGCAAATCAACCGCGACATGGCAGGCAAAAACCCCATTTTCCTCGCCGTGCTCAATGGAGCGTTCGTCTTCGCAGCCGACCTGATGCGGCGCATCACCATCCCCTGTGAGATATCCTTCGTGAAGCTGGCCTCCTATCAGGGCACCACGTCGTCGGGCAAGGTGACCGAGGTCATCGGCATCAATGAGAATCTCGCTGGCCGCACCGTCATCATCGTGGAGGACATCGTCGAGACAGGACTCACCATCCAGCAGATGATGGAGTCGATTGGCACACGCAACCCTGAGTCGGTGCATGTGTGCACCCTGCTGCTCAAGCCCGACCGCCTGACGGTGGACATCGACATCAGATATGTGGCGATGCGCATCCCCAATGAATTCATCTTAGGCTACGGCCTCGACTACAACCAGCAGGGCCGAGGGCTGCGCGACATCTACACGCTGGTGCCAGAAAACGAAACACCCAAACAAACAACTATGAAGAATATCGTAATTTTCGGCGCTCCCGGTTCCGGCAAAGGCACCCAGAGCGACTTGCTCATCAAAAAGTATGGGCTCAACCACATCTCGACGGGCGACGTGCTCCGCGCAGAAATCAAGAATGGTACGGAACTGGGCAAGATAGCCAAGCAATACATCGACGACGGCATGCTCGTGCCCGACAGTCTGATTGTGGACATGCTTGCCGGCGTGTATGACACCTACGGACCCGACCACAGGGGCGTGATTTTCGACGGTTTCCCCCGCACCGTTCCCCAGGCAGAGGCACTGAAGAAGATGCTCGCCGAACGCGGTCATAAGGTGGCTGCCATGATAGAACTCGACGTGCCCGAGGACGAGCTGATGGCACGCCTCATCAAACGCGGTGAGGAGAGTGGCCGCAGCGACGACAACGCGGAGACCATCAAAAAGCGCCTCGACGTGTACCACAGCCAGACATCGCCGCTCATCGAATGGTATGAGAACGACGGCATCCGCCACCAAATCAATGGTTTGGGCGAGCTCGACCGCATCTTTGGCGACATCTGCCAGGTCGTAGACGCACTGTAAGCGATGGAGTCGAATTTCGTTGACTATGTGAAAATATGCTGCCGCTCCGGCAAGGGCGGCAGAGGTTCCATGCACCTTCGCCACGTCAAGTACAACCCCAACGGCGGACCCGACGGGGGCGACGGGGGCGACGGGGGCAGCGTATTCCTCCGCGGCAACCACAATTATTGGACGCTGCTCCACCTAAAATACCAACGACATATCTTCGCGCAGCATGGCGGCAACGGCGGCAAGGACAAATGCCACGGCACGAAGGGCAAGGACGAGTACATCGACGTGCCCTGCGGTACTGTGGTCTACAATGCCGAGACGGGAAAATATGTCTGCGACATCTCCTACGACGGACAGGTGGTATGCCTGCTCAAAGGCGGCAGGGGCGGACTGGGCAACTACCAGTTCCGCTCTGCCACCAACCAGGCGCCACGCTATGCCCAACCTGGTGAACCGATGCAGGAGATGACCGTCATCCTTGAACTGAAACTACTTGCCGATGTGGGACTGGTAGGCTTTCCCAACGCAGGGAAGTCCACACTGCTCTCGTCGCTGTCGAGCGCCCGTCCCAAGATTGCCAACTATCCCTTTACCACATTGGAGCCGTCACTCGGCATCGTGGGCTACCACGACAAGCAGTCGTTTGTCATGGCCGACATTCCCGGCATCATCGAGGGAGCGAGCGAGGGCAAGGGACTGGGCCTGCGCTTCCTGCGGCATATCGAGCGCAACTCGCTGCTGCTTTTCATGGTGCCTGGCGATACCGACGATATCCGCCACGAGTATGAGGTGCTGCTGCATGAGTTGGAGAACTTCAATCCTGAGATGCTCGACAAGCACCGCGTGCTGGCGGTGACGAAATGTGACTTGCTCGATGACGAACTGATGGAGATGCTGCGCGACACCCTGCCCTCTGACGTGGAGGCGGTGTTCATCTCCTCCGTCACTGGTTTTGGACTGGAGGAACTGAAAAACGTGCTCTGGCGCGAACTCAATAGCGAGAGCAACAAGTTGCAGACCATCACGGCTGAGGACACGCTCGTCCATCGTGACAAAGACCTGTCGAAATTCCTCTTGGAGATGACTGCTGAGGGTGAAGACGACGAGATTTTGTTCGTTGATGAGGAAGACATCGAGGACCTCGATGATTTTGAGTACGACGATGAGCAGCCATGACCGACGACATGCCAAACAGCGACTACCCCACCCTGCTCCACTATGACTTAGGCAATGGTGTGACGGCTTTCAGCAGCACACGGAAAGGCGGTGTGAGTCAGGGCAATTATGCCGAATTCAACATCAACCACTATTGCGGCGACGACGAGCAAGCCATCGCCGCCAATTGTTTTGCACTTTGCCATCTGCTGGGCATCGACAGCAACCATCTCGCATACCCCCATCAGGTGCACGGCACTGAGGTCAGGCAAATCGGAGTAAATTGGCCTTCGCTGTCAGAACAGGAACGGGCACAAATGTTGGAGGGTGTGGATGCCGTGATGACTGATACAGCGGGCGTCTGCATCGGTGTGTCCACCGCAGACTGCATTCCCATACTGTTGTATGATGCCGAGCATCATGCCTGCGCAGCCATCCATGCCGGATGGCGCGGCACCGTGGCCCGCATCGCAGAGAAAGCCGTTGAGGCGATGACTTTGTCCTATCATACCGATGCCTCACAACTCAAGGCTGTCATCGGACCAGGCATATCTTTGGAAAGTTTTGAGGTGGGTGATGAGGTATATGAATCTTTCTCAGCAGCAGGCTTCGACATGGAGCGCATCGCTCACCGATATGCCAAATGGCATATCGACCTCTGGGAAGCCAACCGCCTGTCACTCATAAAAATGGGTGTAGGTGCCGATGCCATCCAAATCTCCGGCATCTGCACCTACACCCATGCTGACCGTTTTTTCTCCGCCCGCCGTCTCGGTATCAACTCCGGGCGTATCTTTACTGGTATTATTCTTAATGTATTAGATGAAGTCAGATGAAGGATGAAGACGTTCTAGCATTGCTATCAAACCTTCATCCTTCATCTTTCATCCTTCATCCTTCATCCTACATCCTTCATTTAATTTATCTCTTCCGTTTGGCTCTCTGCTCTCGGTATTTGGCTTTCTGGCGGGCACTGCCACTGCCGTGGGCTCCGGTGATGTAGCCTTTTTTCTTGGCTTTTGTCCTCACCTTGCCCTTGCCGTCATCCTTGCCCTTGTCACTGCCACCACCACGGCCCCAGACGATGCCGCCCTGGATGATGGCGTCGATATCCACTCCGTTGTCCATGGCTGCTGGTATCAATGATGGAACAGGCGCACACCGATGAATGCCATGGCGATGCCATACTTGTCGCAGGTAGCGATGACATGGTCGTCGCGTACAGAGCCACCTGCCTGTGCGATATATTCCACACCGCTTTTGTGGGCACGCTCGATATTGTCGCCAAAGGGGAAGAAAGCGTCGCTGCCAAGTGCCACCTTCGTGTTCTGGGCTATCCAGGCCTTTTTCTCCTCCATGGTGAGCACCTCTGGGCGCTCGGTGAAGAACTGCTGCCAGGTGCCGTCGCAAAGCACGTCGTCGTGGTCTTCGCTGATATACACATCAATGGTGTTGTCGCGGTCGGCGCGGCGGATGCCCGGAACGAAAGGCAGCGCCATCACCTTCGGATGCTGGCGGAGCCACCAGATGTCTGCCTTATTGCCAGCCAGGCGTGTGCAGTGGATGCGGCTCTGCTGACCGGCACCGATGCCAATGGCCTGTCCGTCCTTCACATAGCATACGCTGTTGCTCTGCGTGTATTTCAGGGTGATGAGTGCGATGACCAGGTCACGGCGTGCCTCATCGGTAAACGTCTTGTTTTGTGTGGGGATATTGGCGAAGAGTGCCGGGTCGCTGAGGTCAATCTCATTGCGCCCCTGCTCGAAAGTGATGCCAAACACCTGCTTGCGCTCCACAGGTTCGGGACGGTAGTCGGGGTCAATCTGGATGACATTGTAAGTACCCTTGCGCTTGGCACGGAGAATCTCCAATGCCTCGGGGGTGTAACCAGGAGCAATGACGCCATCGGACACCTCGCGTTTGAGCAGGGTAGCCGTCATGGCGTCGCAGGTGTCACTGAGAGCCACGAAGTCACCATAACTGCTCATGCGGTCGGCTCCCCTTGCCCTGGCGTATGCACAGGCGATGGGCGACATCTCGCCCTCGATGTCATCGACGAAGTAGATGCGGCGGAGTGTGTCGCTCAAGGGCAGACCTACGGCAGCGCCAGCAGGTGACACATGCTTGAAACTGGCGGCGGAGGGCAGTCCAGTGGCTGCCTTGAGCTCGCGCACGAGCTGCCAGCTGTTGAGTGCGTCGAGGAAATTGATGTATCCCGGCCGTCCGTTGAGCACCTCGAGGGGCAGTTCACCTTCTGTCATAAAGATGCGTGATGGCTTCTGGTTGGGGTTGCAACCGTATTTCAATGCAAGTTCTTTCATTGTAATGTGATGTTTTGGGGTATTATTGCTTGTCGGACCTGTCGGACCATTATTGTCAAAAAGAAAAAAGAGGTTTCAGTGCATGAAACCCCTTTATTTCACTTAATCCTGTGCTTTGGGAGCAGTAAACTTCTCCTTGATGCGGGCCTTCTTGCCTGTGAGCTTGCGCAGGTAGTAAAGCTTTGCACGGCGCACCTTACCACGCTTGTTGACCTCGATGCTGTCGATGTTGGGCGACTCGATGGGGAAGATACGCTCGACACCCACGGTGCCAGACATCTTGCGGACGGTGAAGCGCTTCTTATTTCCATGACCAGAGATGCGGATAACCACACCACGGTAGAGCTGGATACGCTCCTTGTTACCCTCGATGATCTTGTAGGCTACAGTGACGGTGTCACCAGGATGGAACTCGTCGAATTTCTTGCCAGCAGCCTTTGCCTGCTCGGCATTGTTAGTTGCAAATGCTTGTTCAGCAACCTTGATTAAATCCATTGTGATTGATTGATTAAATGACCTGTCTTCCAGCGCAACATAACTAGGCAACTCTTCTTCCTGTCATCGGTTACGCAAAAAAGCGGTGCAAAGGTACTGCTTTTTTTGCTTTCCGCCAAATTTTTAGCAGAAAAACATCTTTTTAGTGTTTTCTGAAAGGAGTTTAGGAGTTTGGGAGTTTGGGAGTTTAGACAAATGATGGCTTGTCTAAGCCAACTTACCAACTCCTTTTAACTACACAGCCTATCGGTTATATCTATCGGTTGCGGGCTCTTCTGATGAAGATGGCGAAAACGACAGGGGTAAGGGCAATCGATATCACCAGGATAATCAAGGGGATGCCACATCCGGCGGTGGGATAACACATCATCAAGATGATGCAGATGAACAGCAGGCACAACAGCAGAGCGAGGACGCGCACCATACGGCTGGCCAGCACAAATTGTCTCGGGGTCTCCAAATTGGGTGGCGGGTTGATGACACCAGTAGGCACATAAGCCCCCACCATAAGGAACACCGTCAGGATGGAGCCGACACCTGCCACGATAAGCAGGGTGAGACGGCTGCCCTCATTGTTGGGATGGCCAGCCGCATCGAAATGGGTGGGAATGGTCTCTGGAGCATGGAAATACATAATGACGACCAATACCAGCATGGTAACGACCAAAACAAGTGCCACCAATTCAAAGATGGTGCTTTCCATCGTACGCCCCATCCTGACGTGCTTCACGTCATCACATCCCGACCTGAATAGTCTGAAAAACCTCAATCTGAACAATTTCATATCTTATTCCTCCTCTGCGGCCTTCTCCGTTCGTTTTTTGGGCAGACGTCCAGCCTTGCGCAGCGCCTCGGTGATGATCCACTGCAACTGTCCGTTGGTGGAGCGGAACTCATCGGCGGCCCATGCCTCAATGGCATTCATCGTGTCGCTGTCGACACGAAGAATGAAACTCTTGGTTGTGGACGTTTTCTTGGCCATGACAATTCGTTTTTTATTGAAGATTGAAAATTGAAGATTGAAGATTGTATTCTTAAATTGTCAAGAAGTGAAAGAAATTGTTGCTTCACTGTGCAGCCAAGCCATTCCCCCAGATTCTTCAATCCTCAATTTTCAAAGACATTTAATGGTTGAGTGTACCGGCGTTCACCACGGGCTGGGCGGAGTCGTCGCCGCAGAGCACCACCATGAGGTTGCTCACCATCGCAGCCTTCTTGTCGTCGTCGAGTTCCACCACACCCTCATCAGAGAGTTTCTGAAGGGCCATCTTCACCATCGACACGGCACCCTCGACAATCTTCTCACGGGCGGTGATGATGGCAGAAGCCTGCTGGCGGCGCAGCGTCACGGCAGCAATCTCGGGAGCATAGGCCAGGTAGTTGATACGGGCTTCCACCACCTCGATACCAGCCAGTGCCAGTCGCTCATTAAGTTTCTGCTCCAACTGTTCGTTGATTTCATCAGCACTCGAACGCAGCGTAGGTTCATTGGTCTTGCCGTCCTCATCGTCGTAGGAATACTCACCAGCCACCTGACGAAGGGCGGCGTCGCTCTGCACGCGGACGAACTTCTCCAACGCATTCATGATGCTCTTGGCGCTGCTGCCTCTTTCAGAGGGCGAACTTGCCATGGTCTGTGAGTCGACCTCGAACATGGCCTTGTAGGTGTCCTTCAGTTTCCACACCAGCACCAGTCCAATCCTCACGGGATTGCCAGTCTTGTCGTTCACCTTAATGGGTTCTGCATCGAGGTTGCGGGCACGCAGCGACAATTTCTTCGC
>JAGCXX010000074.1 GCA_017961115.1 Prevotella sp.
AACAACCTCCACTATAGCCCGGGCTTCGTCGAACTGGGCGTCTCTCCCTTCTATGAGGGCATGCCAGCCTCCGACAAGTTTGCCGCCGTCGGCTTCATGATTTTCGGCTGTGTCTGCGAGATGGCAGGCATCACCGTGAGCCGTGGTATCGTGAAATGGTTCAAGGGACGCGAGATGGCGCTGGCCATGGGTTCTGAGATGGCTCTTGCCCGTCTGGGTGTTGCCACCTGCATGATTTTCTCACCTTTCTTCGCCCGTCTGGGCGGTCATGTGAGCGTCACCCGCTCAGTGGCATTCGGTGTGGTGCTCATGTGCATTGCCCTCATCATGTTCATCGTCTATTTCTTCATGGACAGGAAACTCGATGCACAGACAGGTGAGGCTGAGGAGAAAGACGACCCCTTCAAGGTGAGCGATATCGGCAAGATTCTCACCAGCAGCGGTTTCTGGCTGGTTGCGCTCCTCTGCGTGCTCTACTATTCCGCCATCTTCCCCTTCCAGAAGTATGCGGTCAACATGCTGCAGTGCAACCTCACGCTGACCCCGCCCGATGCCAACTCCTTCTGGGCAAGTTCGTCAGTCACCATCATCCAGTATATCATCATGCTTGTCGTGGCTGCCGCCGGCTTTGCCAGCAACTTCCAGAAGGCAGCAGGCAAGAAATACGGTCTGCTGGGCTTGTCTATCATCGCCCTCATCACCTATTGCTACATGGGTTACATGAGGCAGTCGGCAGAGTCGATTTTCGCCGTGTTCCCCTTGCTGGCAGTGCTCATCACCCCCATCCTGGGCAGTTATGTCGACAACAAGGGCAAGGCAGCCTCCATGCTGGTGCTCGGTTCACTTCTGCTCATCGCATGCCACCTCACCTTCGCCTTTGTGCTGCCTGCCTTCAAGGGCAATGCCATCGGCGGTGTGGCCGTGGCCTACATCACCATCCTCGTATTGGGTGCCTCGTTCTCGCTCGTTCCCGCTTCGCTGTGGCCCAGCGTACCCAAACTGGTGGAACCCAAAATCATTGGTTCGGCATACGCCCTGATTTTCTGGATACAGAACATCGGTCTGTGGCTGTTCCCCCTGCTCATCGGCAAGGTGCTCGACAAGACCAATCCCGACATTGTGAACGGACTGGCCGACGGCACCATCACTGCTGAGCAAGCCGCCGTGAGCTATGACTACACAGCTCCGTTGGTGATGCTCGCCTGCCTGGGTGTGGCAGCTCTGGTGCTTGGTCTCCTGCTCAAGGTGGTGGACAAGAAGAAAGGCCTCGGACTCGAAGAGCCGAATATCAAATAATGAACAACACCCCAGCCCGCAGATGGACAGTGCTGCTCATCGCCGCTACGGTGATGATGATGGGCTATGTCTTCTGGGACATCGTCTCTCCGCTGTCGACCACACTCAAGGCCTCCCCTGAAGAGGGAGGCATGGGGTGGACGGCAGCGGAGTATGGCTTTTACGCGGGCAGCTACAGCATCTTCAACATCTTCCTGCTGATGCTGTTCTGGGGTGGCCTCATCCTCGACAAATGCGGCATCCGCTTCACCGGACTCCTGGCGACAGGCATGATGTTTGCTGGGGCAGCGGTCAACTACTACGCCGTGCATTTCATCAGTCCGGTGGGTTGCACTGAGGTGCCGGTGACGCTCTTCGGCCTCGTGCCTGAGAGCATGAAGACACAGGTGCTCGTTTCCGCTCTTGGCTTTGGGATGTTTGGCGTGGGATGTGACATCACCGGCATCACCGTTTCGAAAATCGTGACCAAATGGTTCACGGGCCATGAACTGGCATCTGCCATGGGCATACAGGTGGCGATGGCGCGTATGGGAACGGCATCGGCCATCAGCCTCAGTCCGGTCATCGCCAACGCCTATGGTCTCTCCGCACCCATCCTGGTAGGAGCGACCTTGTTGCTGTTGGGTCTTGTGCTGTTCATCGTCTATATCTTCATGGACCGCCGCCTCGACAAGACGGCACTGAAGGAACAAACCGACACCGCAGCCGCCATGCAACAGGACCACAAGGAAGATGACAGCTTCACGCTGCGCGACCTCGTGCATATTCTGCGCAATCCTGGTTTCTGGCTCATCGCCATCCTCTGCGTGATGTTCTACTCCAGCCTGCGCCCCTTCCTCAAGTTCGCCACCGACCTGCTGGTCAACAAATATGGCATCGAGGAGGTGACGGCGGGATGGATTACTTCCATCCTCCCCTACGGCACCATCGTGCTCACCCCGCTCTTCGGTGTCGTCTACGACCGTCTTGGACGTGGCAGCACCCTAATGCTCATCGGTTGCGTGATTGTCACGCTTTGCCATGTGCTGCTGGCGCTTCCCATCATGGAACAGCCGTGGTTTGCCTCGCTGATGATGGTGCTCTACGGAGTCTCCTTCTCTCTCGTTCCGAGTGCGATGTGGCCCAGTGTGCCCAAGATAGTGCCCCTCAAGCAGTTGGGCACGGCATACAGCATCATCTATTTCGTACAGAACATCGGTCTGATGCTGGTCCCGATGCTGGTGGGCAACGTCATCGGCAACCACACCTCTGCCGACGGTCATGTCGATTTCACGGCACCGATGCTGGTGTTCTCTGCCTTCGGTCTCGCTGCAGTCATCTTCGCACTGCTCCTGATGATTGTCGACCGTCGCCACGGCTTCGGCCTGCATGAGGCAAACATAAAGAAGATTGAAAATTGAAAATTGAAGATTGAAGATTGCCATCATCGTCTGGTATGTCGCTGTATCACAGCGACTTAATATCCAACATCATGCAGCTTTAGAATGCCACGGTAAATCTTAAAACTCAAAATCCAGAACTTACTAATGAAAGACTCGGTTATCGTTTTGTCAGGCGGCATGGATTCCGTCACTCTGCTTTACGACAAGCAGGAGCAAATAGCGCTTGCCATCACCTTCGACTATGGCAGCAACCACAATGCGCGTGAGGCGGCTTGCGCAGCCCTCCACTGCCAGCGTCTGGGCATCGAGCATCTCGTCATCCCCCTGTCTTTCATCAGCCAATATTTCAAGTCATCACTTCTGGAAGGTGCCGACGCCATCCCTGAGGGCGACTATGCCGACGACAACATGCGCTCCACCGTCGTACCTTTCCGCAACGGCATCATGCTTGCCATAGCATGCGGCATCGCTGAGAGCAGAAACCTCACACAGGTGCTCATCGCCAACCATTTCGGCGACCATGCCATCTACCCCGACTGCCGGGCAGACTTCATCCGCCCAATGTCGGAGGCCATGCGGGCCGGCACCTATATCGGCGTACAGGTTTGCGCTCCCTATACCGGCATCACCAAGACCGAGATAGCTCAAATCGGAAAACGGCTCGGCATCAACTATGGCGAGACCTACTCATGCTACAAAGGCGGCGAGCACCACTGCGGACGCTGCGGCACCTGCATCGAACGGCGTGAGGCACTGCGCGAGGCGGGCATCGACGACCCCACCATCTATGAAGAATAACTATGGAACAACTCCTGCAACATATCAGCGAATTGGAAACCAGTTGCTCTGCCTTGGAACAAATGGTGGAAGCGGTTTGCGCCCAACCCTCTGAGTCGGAGACCGTTGCCCAGCAGCAACTCGACATCGAACAACTGCAGACGGAGAACGAGCAGTTGCGCACGGACAACGACATGCTCGTCAGGGAAATCAAAAAAATGCAGGCAGAAATCGACCGTCTGCAAGCTGAAAAGCTGCAAGCTGAGCAACAGGTTTCCCATTCCGTTGAGCCACCATCCGATGACAAGACCATCAATGCACAACCAGAAAGCGAAACCACAGAAAAACAGGCTGCCAGCAAACCCAAGCGCCGCTCAAAGAAAGAAAAGACTGACCCCAACCAGCTGCAGCTTCCCTTCGACTTTTAATCTTGTCAGCCGACAATCAAGCGAAGCTTAACAATCATCAAATATAGAACTCTGATGAGTCGAGAAGTCCGGCACGGAGGGCATATTTGATCACTTCGTGGGCAGTGTTGATGCCCAGTTTGCGGAAGATGTTCTTTCGGTGAGTGGTGATGGTGTGGACACTCGAGAAACGTTCGTTGGCTATCTCTTTTGTCGTCTTGCCCTGGGCGATAGCCCGCACAATCTCCGTTTCTGTTTCCGTCAGAAATCCAAGACGTCTGTCTTCTTCCTGCTGATGGTTGATGATGACCTCCAGCGCCCGCTGACTGATGTGGCGGTTGTGGCGACTGACGGAATAAAAGGCATCGCAGAAATCCTTCAGCGAATCATCCTTATACACGATACTAAACTGATGGGAAGCATAAACCACGCGGCGCAGAAACCGTGGAGATAGTTCCTCACTGATGAGAATCCATCGTGACAGCGCAAAGCGCTCGGCGACAATCAGGAGTTGTTCTTCATCAGCAAAGTCAAACAACGTGTAGTCGAGCAACACCACAGCATCCTCGTGCTCCTTCAACAAGAAAACAAGTCCTACCTTATCTGTGGCCCTATAAATGTCATGGTCGCCTTTCTGACGTATCAAAGCCTCCAGTGCAAAGCGTGTAAGTTCTTGGTTGTCTGCTAAAATATACTTCCCCATAGTCCTTCTATTTGCCAGCAAAGTTACATACTTTGGAAATATCAACCAAATTGCATGGCATATTTGGAAAATATCACTATGGATTGCACCATAAAAGAAAATCATTCCGTTTCCACCCTTTTACAACCCACTTATCAGAAGAATTCACCCAAATTGCGCAAGCTCAAGTGTCGCTTGGTTTAGGACAGATTGGCATCCCACCCAAAAAAAGGACAGGATAAACAGTCCTGCCCTCATTTGAAAGTGAAAAAGTAAAACAAATTGTCAGTCGTCGATGTTCATCCATTGTCCCTGCTTGTTGAACTTCAGTTCAAGTTCGTTGGACAGTTCCACATCATATCCGTAACGCTCCTTGTCTATCTTCACCACCTTGGCACCGGCGAAATGGGTCTTCACATAGTTGGCGATGGTTGATGGAACGAGACTGGCCGGAACGGCGCTGTAGTTGCAGTCCACCTTATCCCATGTTCCGTTTTTGTCGAAATCCACTTCGGTGCCGTTGCTCAGGTGCACCTCATATTTCTTTCTGCCGTCGAAGTCAATCGTGGCATAGGAGACGGCCTGACCGGGGAAGGTCTTCTGGATGAAGGTCTTGGCGGCGGCGGGGAGTTGCTCGGCAGGGATAACCCTGTCATCGGCAAAAGATGAGACACTTTGCATCATCATGCAAACAAGAGCTGCTAAGAAAAAAACTGACTTTTTCATAATTGTAATTTTTTTTGTTTTTGTTATTTTTATTTTTTTATCGTTATTCTCTTTTTGTCTTCAGGAAGTGTTTTTTCCTTTCGACATTGCAAAGATAACCACCGTTTTGCCCCCATTCCAAACATTTTTGTGTTTTTCACCTCACTTCGTTGCGACACCCGTCCCCATTTGCGACAAATGGCGACAGCACATGAAAAATCTGTCGCAAAAAAAGAAAGCCCCACCTTCTACATGATATAGGAGGTGGGGAAATAAATAGATTTAGTTTTTCTTTCACTCGTAATTCTTAATGAAATTGATGTTGTATTTCTCAAATTTATTTAATTCTGATTCAGAAATTTCTCTGCGATAACCATTATACCAAGGTTGGGCATTGAAGAATTGGCGCAGACCAGCATCCTTGAAACGATAGCCATGTCTGGCGTAGATGGCATTGCGCAAAATACGCAACTGGCTAGCATCAAGATACTGCACATCAGAATCGATGGCATATCTGTTTGACAACCAGTCAAACTCCGTTCCAGTAATGACTCTAGGAGAGCTTGACAAATGAGTATCTGTTGGTATCACTTTGCTCGTATGCATGTAGCCCAACAATTGCCCTGAAGCATTATAAACCTGACACCATTTTTGGTTATAATCGGTGTAGTAAATCGGACTGCCATCCTTAATTTTAGTCACAATACTGTAATTGGTTCCTGGTCCCTGACGGACGTTCGTATAACCGCCCTCTTGAATAACATGGGCAGACAAAAGACCTGAGTAAGGAGGTTCTGCAGGTGCGGGTTGGGGTGCAGCAACTTGGACAGGCTGAGGTGTAGGTTGTGCTCGCTGGCTGACAGCAGCAGGTTGGGCGGCGGCCTCTTCCTTTGGACTATATTTATCCAATGCCCCAAGAAATTCCGATGCCTTGCGGCGGTGGCGCTCAGCATAGACCTTCATCCGAGAGACAGAAGAAGCAACAATAGTCTCCTCGTCATTCGTCATGGATTTGGGGAGATTGCCCAATGCATTCTCAAACATGTCGGCAGCATCAT
>JAGCXX010000075.1 GCA_017961115.1 Prevotella sp.
CACCGAGTTTGTCGCCTTTGGGAACGACATTTCCATAGCCCAACTCAATGGTGGCATCAGCAAAGGTCTTTGGTCTGCCAAAATCACCGTAGGCATAGATGCGTCTTTTGGACACTCCAGTGCAATGATGATGCGTCAGAACGTGGAGCAGCCCTACACCTCTACATTCATTACCCTTGCGCCCAAGTTCACTAGCAAATTCACTCGTTGGTTCTCCACCGACTATCGCCTGACTTACACTAACAATCAATACAAGGTCGATGCTGTAAAGGCCATCCACAGTGCTTTGCATCAAAACCTCTCCGTTACGTTCCTCCCTACCGACCAGTGGCATATTGCTTTTGGCGCAGAGCATTACTACACGCGCTTCTCCACCGACCAGACCGCCAGCATCACTTTCCTCGACGCCTCTGTCCGCTGGCTCATTTCCAAACGCATTGACCTCGCTCTTGCCGCCACCAATCTCCTTGACGAAACGAACTATCGCTACACCTCCTTCGGCTCCCTCTCAGAATCTTTGTATTCCTTCAACATACGACCAAAAAATATTATCATCAAAATGCAAATCAAGATATAGTAACAAAACGAAATTAATACTTTCCGCGAATAATCATCAATCGCAAGAGTTAATCAGTTTCTTTGAAATTGACGAAGATAATGTCTCTGTCTTAAAAGATTTATTCAATGACAGTGATTACGAACTTCACAATATGTGTTCAAGGTAGATGAAGATTTCTGTATCGAGGACTGCGAATGGGAGAATTCGAATCCGATGGATTGGCGAATGTGTATTGACCTTAGTACCGATCTTTTCGGCGATACCATTGCCAGTGTCAACGGACCGATAAAATGTCACTACAAGACTTACTGTGCATACGAGTGTGGCAACGCTTGTGATACGGGCGAAACTGATTTCATACTCTGTGAATATAGTGAAAACGAGAAAGGATATGAGGTATTAGCATCAGTAAGTTTCTGAGCAGATTTGGAGAGACCTATAGGAATGCTCTCAAGGTGAGAACCTCCCTAAGGGGCCTGCAATAACCACTCCCGCCGCACGGTGCCATCGATGCACCGTGCGGCGGGATTTCTTTATTCTATATTCTGAGGCAGAAACTCATGCAGATGTCTATAGTTGATGACTTTGATGTCGCTTGCCGTGTTTTCAAAATCGCCCGTATAGACAATGCATTTGTTCTTAACTGGAGTCTTTATCCATGATGAGAGTTTGGAGAGGGAGTCTTCAAACGACGTGTGATAGGTCATTGACGACTTGACTTCGATAGCAGTAATCTCACCTTCCTCCTTTAAGAGGATATCGACCTCGTTCTTGTTGGAATCACGATAGAAATAGACACCATTGAGCAACCCACGGTTGTAGCGATGCTTGATGACTTCCATCACGATATAGTTCTCGAAGATGACTCCACGCATCTTGTCGCGTCCTAGTTGGCGAGGACTCTCAATGTCAAGCAAGAAGCAGGCAAGTCCTGGGTCGTTGAAATACAACTTTGGGCTCTTGACCAAGCGCTTGGAGATGTTTTCGTAATAGGGCGGCAGTAGAGTTACCAGATAGGAGGCCTGAAGAACTGACAGCCAACTGGTGACGGTTTTGCTGCCGATGCCAAGCTGTCCGCCTATCTCAGAAGCGTTGAAAACGGAGCCGATGCAAGAAGCACAAAGTTTCATGAATTTCATGAACAGCATCTGGTCTTTGATTTTCAACAAATCACGGACATCACGTTCCAGATAGGTCTTGACATAGGAAGGGTAGAAGAATTTTGCCTTGTTTTTCTTAGCACAAATGGCTGGATATAAACCATTACAGAGGAATTCATCTATAGTAGCCTCACCTATCGTGGATTCCGTTTCGCAATAGGTCATAGGCATCAATTCATAAACTCCCGCACGGCCCGGTAACGATTCGCTCAAGTCGTTGAGCAACTCAAAATTGGAACTGCCAGTCAGAAGGAACTGACAATCGGGGGTGTCATCAACAATGCCCTGGATATACTCCAATAGCATTGGTACTTTTTGAACTTCATCGATGAACATACCATGAGGATGCTGATGAAGGAAAGCAACGGGATCGTGTTCTGCGAACTCGCGGACATTGACATCTTTCAAACTGTATTTGGGAACATTGGGGAAGAGGTGTTTCAAAAGGGTGCTCTTTCCAGACTGTCGAGGCCCTGTGACAGAGATGACCGAGAAATAATTGGAGGCCTCCTCGATGATGCCTTCTATTGTACGGTTGAGGTATAAATTACTTGCCATGTCTTATGCAAATTCGGAATTCGACTCCAAAATTACATAAACAAATTGAATCTTAAATGAGTCTTAGCTACAATTTTAGGATGTTTAACGTTATTTAGGGGCGGCAACGAATTAATACTTCACAATCTCCGTAGTTGTCCACTTTGATGTGTCGATCTGATTGAGTTGTTTATAATAACTATCCATCAAGATAGAAGTCTGGTGGAAAACAAATGAATCGGTAATGTTCTTTTTCTTATCCAAACCTTGTTCATTTACTACCCAAGAGGTCTTTACATATGAAACCTGATTACCTTTTGTAAAACGGATGTAAACTGGATATAGTCCGATCTTTGTCTTGACTCTTACTGTTGCTTTTAAGTTTACCATACTGATTAAAATTAGTGAATTATTTGTTTCTGATTATTCTCGATTTTGCAGTGCCATTTTTTAGTGTAAAACATATGCCGATTTAGTGTAAAGCATTTGTAAAACAAACCCGTCACGGACTGCTTATTTTATGAGCAGAATGGTCAAAAAAGAAGCGAGGCAAGTACCTGTTCGCCAAGCACTTGCCTCGTATTTAACTAATTTTCAGCATCTTTCGCTTACTCCTCTACAGCTGCCTGGGCGGCGGCCAGACGTGCGATAGGCACACGGAACGGTGAGCAGCTTGCGTAGTTCATTCCAATCTTGGCGCAGAACTTCACAGAACTGGGCTCTCCACCGTGCTCACCGCAGATACCGCAACGGAGGTCGGGACGCACCTCGCGGCCTTCGCGCACGGCATACTTGATGAGTTTGCCAACACCCTTCTGGTCGAGCACCTGGAACGGGTCAACCTTGAGAATCTTCTTGTCGAGGTAGACAGGCAAGAAGCTGGCGATGTCGTCGCGGCTGTAGCCAAAGGTCATCTGAGTAAGGTCGTTGGTACCGAATGAGAAGTACTGAGCCTCAGTGGCGATGCGGTCGGCAGTCAGGGCAGCACGAGGAATCTCAATCATTGTACCGATTTCGAATTCCACCTCAAGGCCGTATTCCTGGAACACTTCCTTGGCGGCATACTGGATGACTTCTTTCTGCTGCTTGAGCTCATAGAGCGTACCACTCAGGGGAACCATAATCTCGGGATTCGGATCCTTGCCTTCCTGCTTCAGCTCGCAAGCTGCGCTCAAGATGGCGCGGGTCTGCATAGCGGTAAACTCTGGGAAGGTGATACCGAGGCGGCAACCACGGTGACCCAGCATCGGGTTGTTCTCTGCGAGGGAGTCAACACGGCGCTTGATGTCCTCAATCGAAACGCCCATCTCCTTAGCCATGACCTCCTGTCCAGCCAGATCGTGCGGCACGAACTCGTGGAGAGGCGGGTCGAGCAGGCGGATGTTCACTGGCAGTCCGTCCATAGCCTCAAGGATACCCTTGAAGTCAGCCTTCTGGTAAGGCAGCAACTTGGCAAGAGCCTTCTCACGTCCGGCAACGCTGTCGGAGAGAATCATCTCACGCATGGCAACAATCTTCTTGTCCTCGAAGAACATATGCTCTGTACGGGTCAGACCGATACCCTTAGCACCGAAGGCGCGAGCCACCTGTGCGTCATGGGGAGTGTCGGCATTGGTGCGAACCTGCAGTTTGGTGTATTTGTCGCAGAGGTCCATGAGCTCCTTGAAGTCACCGCTGAGTTCGGCAGCCTTGGTAGGCACCTCTCCAGCATACACCTGACCGGTGGTACCGTTGAGTGAGATATAGTCACCCTCTTTGTAGATGGTGCCATCGATTTCCACAGTCTTGTTCTTGTAGTCCACATTGAGAGAACCGACACCTGAGACGCAGCACTTGCCCATACCGCGTGCCACAACGGCAGCGTGTGAGGTCATACCGCCACGGGCGGTGAGGATACCCTCAGCAGCCGACATACCGGCGAGGTCCTCAGGAGAGGTCTCGATACGCACGAGCACCACTCTGTGGCCATCCTCATGCCACTCCTGGGCATCATCAGCGTGGAACACAATCTGTCCGCAGGCAGCACCCGGAGAAGCGGGCAGGCTCTGTGCGATGCACTTGGCGGCAGTGAGTGCCTTCTTGTCGAACACTGGGTGGAGCAACTCGTCGAGCTTGTTGGGCTCGCAGCGCATGATGGCAGTCTTCTCGTCGATCATACCCTCGTGGAGCAAGTCGATGGCAATCTTCACCATGGCAGCACCGGTGCGCTTGCCATTACGAGTCTGGAGGAACCAGAGTTTACCCTCCTGGACAGTGAACTCCATATCCTGCATATCGCGATAGTGCTTCTCCAGATTCTCCTGGATGCCGTTGAGCTGAGCGTAAATCTCGGGCATTGCCTCCTCCATGGAAGGATATTTTGCCACGCGCTCAGCCTCGCTGATACCGGCACGCTCTGCCCAGCGCTGTGAGCCAAGTTTGGTAATCTGCTGCGGAGTGCGGATACCTGCGACGACATCCTCACCCTGTGCGTTGACGAGATACTCACCATTGAACACGTTCTCGCCGTTGGCGGCGTCGCGGCTGAAGCACACACCAGTAGCGGAGGTGTCGCCCATATTGCCAAACACCATGGCCATCACCGACACTGCGGTTCCCCACTCGTCGGGAATACCCTCCATCTTGCGGTAGAGGATGGCGCGGTCGTTCATCCAGCTGCGGAACACAGCGCAGATAGCACCCCAAAGCTGCTCGATAGGATCGTTGGGGAAGTCCTTGCCTGTGCGCTCCTTGATGGCAGCCTTGAAGAGGCTGACCAGCTGCTTGAGCTCATCTACAGAGAGGTCCTTGTCGAGTTTCACGCCGCGGATGGCCTTCACTTGCTCGATAATCTCCTCAAACGGATCGATGTCCTCTTTGTTGACGGGCTTCATCTCCAGCACCACGTCGCCATACATCTGGACGAAACGGCGATAGGAGTCGTATACAAAATGAGGATTGTTGGTCTTGCGCACCAAACCCTCTGCCACCGCGTCGGTGAGACCGAGGTTGAGGATGGTGTCCATCATGCCGGGCATGGAGGCACGTGCACCCGAGCGCACACTCACGAGGAGCGGGTTCTCGGCATCGCCAAACTTAGAATTCATCAAGACCTCGATGTGCTTGACGGCTGCAGTGACGTCGGCGTCGAGTATTTCCTTGATTTTCTCCTGACCTACCTCATAATACTCATTGCAGCAGTCAGTGGTGATGGTGAATCCCGGGGGAACGGGCACTCCGATAAGGTTCATCTCGGCGAGGTTGGCACCCTTTCCACCGAGCTGCTCACGCATTTTTGCGTTACCCTCAGCCTTACCATTGCCGAAGGTATAAACTCTTTTTTGTTCGCTCATAACTGATTTGATGGTTTCTAAAAAATGTGTCTTTGATGTGCAAATTTACTGCAAAATCATGTAACGGCAAAAACTTTTGGATAAAAATTTGCTATGGGGGCATTTTTTTTGAAACTTTTCATTATCTTTGCAAAAACAAACGAGACACCCTCTGCCTCATATTTCAGATATGGCAAAAAACAAGAAACCCCTCCCTATATATGAGAATGTGACCATCGCCGCCTGCGCCGCTGAAGGAAAATGCGTGACGCGCGTTGACGACAAGGTGGTCTTTGTGCCCTTTGTCGTGCCCGGCGACGTGGTCGACCTGCAGGTGCGCAAGAAGCGCAAGAGCTATTGCGAGGCCGAGGTGATACGTCTTGTGGAGCCCAGCAAACTCAGACAGGCGCCGATGTGCCGCCATTTTGGTGTCTGCGGCGGTTGCAAGTGGCAGATTCTCCCCTACGAGGAGCAGTTGAGCATGAAGCAGCAGCAGGTGGTGGACCAGCTCACCCGCATCGGCAAGATAGAATTGCCCGACATACGTCCCATCCTGGGGTCGGCCAAGACGGCACAATACCGCAACAAGATGGAGTTTGAGTGCTGCAACAAGCGGTGGCTGACGCGCGAGGAGATAGCCAGCGGGGTGGTCTACGAGGACATGAACGCCATAGGCCTCCATATCACAGGGGCATTCGACAAGGTGCTGCCCATCGAGGAGTGCATGCTCATGGACGGTCTGAACAACGAGATACGCAATGCCGTGCGCGACTATGCGGCAGCTACCGGCATGAGCTACTTTGACCTGCGTGAGCAGCGCGGACTGCTGCGCGACATCATGATGCGCAACTCCAACACCGGCGAGTGGATGGTGCTCATCCAGTTTCATTTCGAGGAAGAGGGCGACCGCCAGCGCGCAGAGGCTCTGCTCGACCACCTCGCCGAGAGATTCCCACAAATCACCTCGCTCCTCTATGTCGACAACCCCAAGTGCAACGACACCTTTGGCGACCTGGAGGTGGTGACCTACAAAGGCAAGGACCACATCATCGAGACGATGGAGGACCTCCGCTTCAAGGTGGGGCCGAAGAGTTTTTATCAGACGAACACCGACCAGGCCCATGTGCTCTACTCCGTGGCGAGAGAGTTTGCGGGACTCAACGGCACCGAACTCGTCTATGACCTCTATACAGGCACCGGCACCATCGCCAACTTCGTGGCACGGCAGGCAAGAAAGGTCGTCGGCATCGAATATGTACCAGAAGCCATAGAGGATGCCAAGGTGAACTCCCAACTCAACGGCATCGGCAACACCTTATTTTATGCAGGGGACATGAAGGACATCCTCACCGATGACTTCATCGCTGAGCATGGCCGTCCCGACGTGCTCATCACCGACCCGCCACGCGCCGGCATGCATCCCGACGTGACGCAGACCATCCTGCGAGCGCGCCCCAAACGCATTGTCTATGTGAGTTGCAACCCTGCCACGCAGGCACGCGACCTGGCCGACCTCGACGCCTGCTACCAGGTGGCAGCCGTGCAGCCAGTCGATATGTTCCCCCACACCCCACATGTAGAGAACGTCGTCCTGCTCACCCGACGAGAAGTGGACGAAACTTCCTGAGATACCAATAATCAAATAATCATCAACCCTAAACCATCAACTATGAAAAAGAAACTATTCGTCACCTGCTTGCTGTTGCTTGCCGTACTCAACATCCATGCCCAGCAAGACAAGAAATGGTATGACAACCTCAAACTCAGTGGCTACGGCATGCTACAGTATCAGTATCAGGACAAAGAAGAAACCAAGAGCAACTCGTTCAACCTGCGTCTGTTGCGTCTGATTCTTGACGGAAAAATTGCCGACTTCGACTGGCGTGCACAGATTCAGGGCACCAATGCAAAAGGACCCGGCGAACCAACTGTGCAACTCGTGGATCTCTACACTGAATGGGTGAAATACAAGGAAGCCCGCATCAGAGTGGGTCAGTTCAAACGAGCATTCACCTTTGAAAACCCCACCCACCCCATCACACAAGGATGGTATGCCTACGCCGACGTCATCAACAGGCTGTCGGGATTTGGCGACCGCGCCGGCGAGAAGTCATCGGGTGGACGAGACATCGGTATTCAGTTGCAGGGCGACCTCTTCCCCAACGCCTCAGGGCGCCGCCTGCTGCACTATCAGATTGGTGTGTACAACGGCGAGGGCATCAACCGCAGCGACAAGGACAACCGCAAGGATATCATCGGAGGCATCTGGGTAATGCCCATCAGTGGTGTGCGCATCGGTGCCTTCGGATGGACGGGAAGCCACGGCGGCATGGTTGAACAATATTACGATGAAGATGGCTTCATCATAGGACAACGTACGGGTATCAGCCTTCCGCTCAACCGCTACTGTCTCTCTGCCGAATATGACAAGGACGAGGTGACCTTCCGTGCAGAGTACCTGCACAGTCAGGGATGGGCAGCCCAAGCCATCGGCAGCAGCGCCATTGACTATACCAAGGGTGACCTGGCAGATGGTTGGTATGTCTTCGGCATCGTGCCTGTCATCAAGTCAAAGTTGCACGCCAAGGCACGTTACCAGTGCTACCGCCAGTCGAAGGATTGGGACTCCTCAAAAACCATGTATGAGGTGGGTGCCAATATCTTCCTCAACAAGAACTTGGAAATCACCGCCGAATATGCAAGAGTCAACGATCGCACGCTGAACAAGCAAAACTACAATTTTGTGGATGTGGAACTTGACTTCCGCTTCTGACACCTCTTTGTATATTCTTTATTAAAGTCGGACAGGTCCGACAAGTCTGACTTGTCCGACCTGTCCGACTTTTCTGACCGATTGAATGTCCGACGAGTCTGACGAGTCCGACGAGTCTGACAAGTCCGACAAGTCCGACACGTCTGACACGTCCGACAGGTCCGACACGTCCGACAGGTCCGATAAAAAAATAAAGTTTTTCTATGTTGTACCACGAAATGGCACAACATACCTTTAACTTTGCACATGCATTGCTTCAGGAGTCGCATCCCAACCAATGGTTAAGGAAAAAAACGACCGTCAGAAGAAAAACGCAATGTTTTTGATAATAATTTGAAATTAATGCCTAACTTTGTGGTCATGAATGAAAACACTGAGCGGCCCTTGGTGACCTGCGACAACCTCATCATCATCGACGCCGATTTCGCCGACCGGGTAGCGTTTGACCTCATCGTCAATTTCGAGCGCATCATCGGGCGACCTATTCCTAATGCCGACCTGGCATGGTGGATTGACTGCCTTGCACTCGACGGTGGCATTCGCGAGGGTGACAACCAGACACAGGTGGCTATCGTGCACAGCAAGGAGAAGACGCGCTTGGACTATTTCACACCGGGCGACTTCAAGACCGAACTGCACGGCAAGGCCTTCAGCGACAACCTCGGCGAATTTGCCATCTCCACACTCAGCGAGGAGCACATCATCAGCAGAGCCGACCTCCTCATCGACACCCTGCAACTCGCCCTGCACGCCCAAGAGGTGAAGCGCATCGTCGTGGTGCCCGATGAGGAATACTACGATGACATCCGCACGGCCATCCGCCATGCAGGACAACAAGAGCAGACAGGCGAAAAGCGCATCACGCTGATGGCGATGCAGCCCATGCCGGGAGGCACCTTCTTCCAGGAAATCCTCGGCTACTCGCTCATGAGCGCACTCGGCATCAAGAGCGAGGAAATACCCCAATAGAATCACCAAAACCAAAAAACACAAATATGAGCAGAGTATTAATGATTGGAGCCGGTGGCGTGGCCACCGTAGCGGCATTCAAGATAGCACAGAATGCCGACGTGTTCACAGAGTTCATGATTGCCAGCCGCACAAAGCGCAAATGCGACAACATCGTGGCGGCCATCCACAAAGCTGGATACGACCTCGACATCAAGACAGCGCAGGTGGATGCTGACGACGTGGAGCAACTCAAGACGCTGTTTAATGACTATCAACCCGAACTGGTCATCAACCTCGCCCTGCCCTATCAGGACCTCACCATCATGGAAGCCTGCCTGGCATGCGGCTGCCACTATCTCGACACCGCCAACTATGAACCTAAGGACGAGGCACACTTTGAGTATTCATGGCAATGGGCATACAAGGAGCGCTTCGAGCAGGCCGGCCTCTGCGCCATCCTCGGCTGCGGCTTCGACCCGGGCGTGAGCAGTATCTACACCGCCTATGCTGCCAAGCACCATTTCGACGAGATACACTACCTCGACATCGTCGACTGCAATGCCGGCGACCACCACAAGGCTTTCGCCACCAACTTCAATCCCGAAATCAACATCCGCGAGATTACCCAAAAGGGCCTCTACTACAAGGACGGCGAATGGATAGAGACCGAACCGCTGGAGATACACAAGCCCCTCACCTACCCCAACATCGGTCCGCGCGAGAGCTACCTGCTCCACCACGAGGAATTGGAGAGTCTGGTGAAGAACTACCCCACCATCAAACAGGCACGGTTCTGGATGACCTTCGGCGAGCAATACATCAAGCACCTCGACGTCATCCAAAATATCGGCATGAGCC
>JAGCXX010000076.1 GCA_017961115.1 Prevotella sp.
CGCCCTCTTTGGGCAAATGGGAGCCACCTCTCCCACACAGCAGTCATTGATTTATTTCTGCCAAAATGCCAGCAATGCAACGCTGGCCGGCCAGGCCAACACGGTGGTGGCGAAACTTGATGTGGCATTGGCCAAGATTAAGGCCATGAAGCATCCGTTCGCCCTATACTATTCAGATGCCGCCTGTAAAGTAGCCATCGACGCATTGGGCGAGTTGGATGAGGCACTTGGCGCACTCTCCGAGACATTGTCAGGGTATGCTGGCAACAAAACTGTTGAGGCACAATGCCAGGTCATCAACGAGAACTATGTAGACAATGTGGTGCTGATTACCTACCGCACGCTGGCCAACAACGCACAAAAGCTTTATCAGTCGATTGTGAAAATCAAACAATAAACCACCATGAACAAACCTTTTCTTTTCGGTATCGTTTTGCTGGGTGCTTTCATCACAACAGGGTGCTCCGATGACGAAGACATCACCCCCACCACGTGGGAAATTGGCAATCCTACAACACAAGACTATCCTGAGGACTACTATGCAGGTGGATTTCTCGGCACCACAACGGTGAACACGGCCACTGCATTTAAGCAACCCTCAAAGGCTGTGGAGAACGCAGGTATGATGGCAGCTTTCAATGAGGGAGAGTATCTCTTTGAGAAAGACTACAACACCAACACCGACGGTGCTTTCCATGGATTGGGACCTGTCTATGTGCGCCGAGGCTGCCTCTACTGCCATCCCGGATATGGCCATGGCGCACGCCAAACGGAATACAAGGCAGATATGCACCGCAATGGTTACCTGCTCGTCATCTACGACAAGACCACAAACGCCTACATCCGTTCTGTGGCAGGTATGCCACAAACAGGTGCCGTAAAACCCTTCAAGGCTCCTATCGACGAGAACCAAATCAAGATTGCATGGAACAACTATACCGACGAGTGGGGCAATCAATTCCCTGATGGCGAGACCTATTCGCTCATCTACCCAGAGGTGACCATCCCCTATGCAGCCTACTATGCACCTGTGGTGGTTCAGCGAGCAGGCACTGACATGACCCTCTCCGAAGCAGAATACAACAACGATATCGGTATACTGCTGGAGTCGACTATCGGCATCTATGGCACAGGACTTACCGATGCTATTCCCGATGAAGACATTACCGCCCAATGGAAGGCTGAAAGCGATTATTTCAACAGCATCGGCCGCACAGATGCGCTGAATCCTGCTATGTGGAATCAGGCCACCAATACTTGGAACAGCTATTACAGCAACTCTCTACAGGGTGACGGCACCAAATATGTACGCCGTTATACCTACGCCATGTCGCGTGGTCCCGTTCTTGATGCAGCTGGAGCCAACGCCATTTGGAACATCACCAACGTGACCCGCTCCGACCGCCGCTACCACTATCTCGACCTCGCCGGCAAGTACTATGCCTCCAAATCGTCGAAAGACCCCGAAGTACAGGCTGGTTTCACCGAATATATCAATCGGATAGACCCCACGAAAGCACATCCCGAATGGCACACCGGCGACTTGGAGAAAGACATTTACACCTATCTGACCAGCAAGTCACTCGATGCAGAGATGAGCGACGCGCAATACAAGAATCTCATGATATGGCATCGTGGATTGGCAGTTCCTGCTGCCCGCAACACTACCACGGATGACTTTAAGGAAGGCAAGCGCTTGTTTACGCAAATCGGTTGTGCTTCCTGTCACCGCCCATCATGGCAGACAGGCGAGGACCATATTCAAGATCCAGCCAGGTTCTTTATCTCCGACAGCGACATGCCACGATATCCACATCAGAAGATATGGCCATACACCGACTTTGTTCAGCACCGTCTGTGGATGAAGAATGACATACGCACAGGTTGGTGCCGCACCACGCCGTTGTGGGGACGCGGACTGGCCGCCAAGTGTGGAAGCGGCGTGGAACGTCTGCATGACTGCCGTGCCCGCAACATCATGGAAGCCATCATGTGGCATGGCTGCAAGAACGAGGGCGGCATCAGCGACGCCTACAACTCTGTCGTGCAATTCCGTAACCTGAAGAAGGCACAACGCGACCAAATCATCTATTTCATTGAATCTATTTGAATTAGTGAACAAAAAAATCATTTTCTCCCTATACACACTCATCGTGGTGTGTATAGGGTTTGCCACTGTAATAGAGAAATACCGCGGTTCATGCTTTGCCCATGAACATATCTACGGTTCATGGTGGTTTTCTTGCCTGTGGGCAGTACTCACAGTGACGGCCTGTTCCCATATCATCAAGCAACAGTTATATAAACGTACAGCTATCTTCTTGCTGCACATGTCGTTTGTCGTGATTCTGGTTGGTGCACTGACGACCCATCTCTTTGCCCGCAGCGGTTCCCTTAAGCTTCGCACCGGCATTCCCACATCTGAGTATACAGACAAGGATGGGAGCATGAAATTACTGCATTTCTCTCTGACGCTGAAAGAGTTTCGGATTGTCAACTATCCCGGCACTGATGCTCCGCTCGACTACCAAAGCATCATCCAGCACCCAGGTGGAGAAGACATTATTGTGTCCATGAACAATGTGGGGTATATTGATGGCTACAGGCTGTTTCAGTCAAGCTACGACTCCGACGGAGAAGGGGTATCGCTTGGCGTAAGATACGACCCATACGGTATAGCCATCACCTATCTCGGCTATCTATTGCTGTTGGTAGGCATCATTGCCACACTGCTTTCAAGAAAGACACAAATGCGCACGCTTTATCGCAAGGCTATGCAACCCATCGCCATACTCTTATTTCTTGCCCTTTACCCTTCATCTCTCCTCGCCAACGATGATTTACAGATAATAGACAAGGACATTGCCCACCGGATAGGAACCATCAACGTGCTCTACAACAACCGCATCTGTCCCCTCAACACCGTGGCGACAGACTTCGTCAGCACTCTATCGGGCAATGCTTCGTGGAATGGCTACTCAGCCGATGAGATTTTCTTCAGTTGGATGATTTACTACTCTTCATGGGAAAAGCAGAAACTGATACAGGTGAAAAACAGCCATGTGCAGCAATTGTTGGGAATCAACGGAAAGTGGGCATCATACAGCGATTTTCAAGATGGGTATCACGAATACAAATTGCAGGACGCCGTGGAATCGTTAATGAATGGCAATGGTTCCATCGACAAGAAAGCACTGATGAATGCCGATGAGAAATACCATTTGGTAGAAATGTTCTACCGCGGGGAATTCATCAAGATGTTTCCATATCGCAGTGGGGAAAGCACCAATTGGTATATGCCAGGCGGACAGTCTCTGCCAAGGGAAATTCCCGTCAAGGAACAGTTCTTCATCAAGCAGTCCATGGACTACCTTACCGAAAGTATTGTGACAGGACAGTATGACAGGGCTATTGAGATTATAGCAAAAATAAAACTCTTTCAGCATGAAATGCTCCAAGCGGACGGGCATCATCCAGGACTGAAAACGAACGATTTGCTGCCCAATGAAAACAAAGTAAAAGCAGAAATCGTCTACAACACGATACGAAGTCAAAAATGGCCAGTATTCCTTACTCTTACCCTCAGTTTACTGCTGTGTGTGGTCATGCTCGTATCATCATATAGAGGAGTGTGTCTCAGGGTGGCTTCTCTATTGTTCATCGCTCTGTTGACTGTATACATCACGCTATTGCTCGGCCTGCGTTGGTGGATTAGCGGACACGTACCCGTAAGCAACGGCCACGAAACCATGCTGTTCATGGCATGGGTGGTGCTTTTGTTGACTATTCTTCTTCGCCATACTTTTCCCATCATCTCGGGTTTAGGTCCACTTATCGCTTCATTCTGCATGTTGGTATCCATGCTGGCTGGCAGCAATTCGCAGATTACCCCTCTGATGCCAGTACTCCAATCGCCGCTGCTCTCCCTTCATGTCATGACGGTGATGTGCGCCTATTCACTATTTGCCCTGCAATTGCTGCTGGGTGTGCAGGCATTCCTATTGATAAGGAAAAAAAGGAATGATGAATTAGAGCGAATCACTGCCTTATCGCAACTATTGCTCTACCCCGCAGTGTTCCTTCTCACCATCGGCATCTTCTTAGGTGCTGTCTGGGCCAACGTATCATGGGGCGACTATTGGTCGTGGGACCCAAAGGAATCATGGGCGCTTATCACCTTTATGGTTTATGCCGTGCCATTGCACAAAACATCAATCGGTTTTTTCCGAAAGCCCCATTGTTACCATATCTATATGGTCTGTGCTTTCCTTGCGGTGATTATCACCTATTTCGGTGTGAATTATCTTTTGGGTGGAATGCATAGTTATGCCTAAACGTCAGTAAGACAAATAATCTTTGTTTAATATGGTTGGTTATTCGCATAATTTCACTACCTTTGTCGGTGATTCTGAGGTTCGCATGGCGCGATGAAATGGGAATGGGGTGAGAATCTCCAACTGTCCCGCAGCTGTAAGGTCCTTTTATCGCCTCCAAGCGTGACACCACTGCCTGTATGATTGCTGGGTGGGAAGGTGCTTGGCGGTAGGTCCAAAGTCAGAAGACCAGCCTCTGAAGATTTGTATCATGCCCGATGTTCTCGGAGTAAGGATGTAGGGCGAAATCTTTTTTATGATGAAGAACAGAGTATTGTTGTTCTGCGTACTTTGCGCAGTAGTTGTGGCATTTTTGTCGTGCAAGCAAAATGCCAAGACAGGAGATGCGAGCGGTAATGTTGCCGACTCCCTGAATGGTCCCAAATATGCCAAGGGATATACGGTGAAGACCATGGAGAATGGCGTCAGATTGGTGGATGTGGCCGACCCTCAGCAGGACAAGGACCGTATGCCAGTATCCTATCACTTCGCATTGGTACCAAGAGATATTGAGGCAGAGGTGCCTGATGGATATACCGAGGTAAAAGTGCCCATCGAGCGTACCATTGTCATGACCATGCTCCAACTATCCAACTTCACTGCCCTTGATGCGCATGATGTGGTGAAGGGAATCACCGGAACGAAGAATCTTTTTAACAAGGATATCCTTCAGCGGGTAAAGAATGGTGAGATTGTCAAGATAGGCATGGAAGGCAATTTTGACCCCGAACTGATTTTGTCGGCCAATCCTCAAGTGATTTTCATATCTCCTTTCAAACGAGGCGGATATGATGCCATCAAGGAAACCGGCATCACCCTCATCCCCCACATGGGCTACAAGGAACTTGACCCGCTGGGCCAGGCTGAATGGGTGAAATATGTCGCCATGTTCATCGGCAAGGAGAAAGAGGCTGAGAAGATTTTTGCCAAGATAGAAAACCGCTATCTTGATTTGAAAAAGAAAGTGGAAGGAACGACAACGCGCCCGACAGTTTTCAGCGGAGAAATGCATGGTGGCAACTGGTATGCCGTAGGAGGCAAGAACTACCTTGCCCAAATTTTCCGTGATGCTGGGGCTGACTATGTGTTGAAAGACGACAACACAGGAGGAGTTCCCATCGAATATGAACAGATGTATGCCACTGCTGCCAATGCCGACTATTGGCGCATCCTCAACAGTTACCCCGGCGACTTCACCTACAATGCGCTGCAGTCATCCGAACCTCGCAATGCTCTCTTCAAGGCATTCAAAGACCGGCATGTCATCTACTGCAACATGAAGCAGACGCCCTATTACGAGATTTCTCCCGTGAACCCCGACGCCGTGCTGGCCGACCTTGTGGCCATCTTCCATCCCGAGTTGATGCCAGCCGACTACCAACCGGTTTTCTACCAACTGTTGAAATAGACTGATGAGAAGTCCTGCCGCATTGACAATCTTGCAGGTGGTGCTGTTGGTGGTGCTGTTCGTGCTCAACCTGCTGCTTGGCACGGTTCACATCCCCGTAGGAGACATCTGCCGGATTTTGTTGGGCAGCACCGACGGCAACGAGATTTGGCGTAACATCATCATCAACTCCCGTGTTCCCCAAGCCTTGACCGCCATGGTGGCGGGCTCCGGCCTTGCCGTCAGCGGCCTTCAGATGCAGACAGTATTCCGCAACCCCCTTGCCGGACCGTCGGTATTGGGCATATCAAATGGAGCCTCTTTAGGTGTTGCGTTTGTCGTACTGCTGTCTGGTTCTTTGGGTGGAGTTGCACTCAGCCGTCTGGGTTATCTCGGCGATGTGGCCATGTCCATCGCCGCCATTATTGGAGCACTGGCTGTATTGGGACTCATTGCTTATATATCACAGAAAGTGAAGGGAAACGTCACCTTGCTCATCATCGGTGTGATGATAGGCTACTTGGCCAATGCCATCATCGGCGTATTGAAATTTTTCTCAGCGGAGGAAGATGTCAAGGCATTTGTCGTTTGGGGATTGGGTTCCTTTGCCCGTGTCTCCGGCGACCAGATGATTCTCTTTGTTAGCCTGATGGCCATACTCCTCCCGTTGAGCATGCTGTTGATTAAGACCATGAATCTGCTGCTCTTGGGTGACGCCTACGCCAAGAACCTTGGTCTCAACATCCAGCGGTCTCGCCTCTTGGTCATCATGAGTTCGGGGGTGTTGGTGGCCATCGTCACCGCCTATTGCGGTCCTATCATGTTCATCGGTCTTGCTGTACCCCATCTCGCCCGTTCCCTCTACCGTTCCAGTGACCATCGGATATTGATGCCCGGAACGATGCTTGCAGGAGGAATTCTGGCATTGGTTTGCAATTTGATTGCCCGTATGCCAGGCTTTGAGGGGGCACTGCCCGTCAACTCCGTCACCGCCCTTGTCGGTGCCCCGGTGATTGTCAGCGTGCTGTTCAGGAGGAGGGTTGAGGTTTAAGATGAAAAAAGTGCATTATTGTTTTGTTTTTTTATTCGGGTTGCACTATCTTTGCGCTATCATCAAACATATCAAGCCTTATGAAAAAAAGCATCATCACCATCCTTATAGCCATCACCGCAATGACGGCCACCCATGCACAAGAAAAGGTCATCAAACCCCAAAGCATCATCCCGATGCCGACAATCACAGTGGAGAAATGGGAAAAACTCTCCAACCAATATGGAGATGATTCCGAGGAACTAAGTAAATATGGTGACTGCACCATCTACGACGACTTGTACAGCGGCAAGTGCAGCTGGTACTGCGGCGGCGAGGTGAAGAGCGTCACGGCATCGAGTTGCCTGTCTCCCAACAGCAAGTTTGACTACAAGGGCGAGAATGCCCACGACTTCAGCTACGAGAGCGTGTGGGCCACAAAGGGCAAGGGCATTGGCGAGAGCCTGACCTACACATTTGAGGGGAAATGCCCTCGCATCACAACGGTGGAAATCCTCAACGGCCATGTCAAGTCGGTGGAGGCATGGAAAGCCAACTCCCGTGTGAAGAAACTGCGCGTATGGTACAACAACAAGCCTTATGCCATCCTTGCCTTGGAGGACAGCCGCACCCTCCAGAGCTTCGATGTCGGCATTCTCGGCTACAACGATGAAACAAAGCCCGACTGGACACTAAAATTCGAGATTCTTGAAGTCTATCCCGGCTCAAAATATGGCGATACAGTCATCTCAGAACTGTATTTTGATGGCATCGACGTGCATTGACTATTCATATATCTCTCCATTCTCTCCGATGAGCAGTATGGTGAGTCGGCAATTTCCTGCGACAGGTTCGCAGTGCTCTTGGCAATGTTTGATAACCACCCTGGTGAAATCAGGGATTTTCTTTTCGGGGATGATGTTCCACAAGTCTCTTGCCAAGGAGAGGTTGGAGATGTCGGTGGATATGCCGGCCTCTGTCAGCATCTGTGAGATGAAAGCCTTGTCCATCGTTCCCTGCCGGCTGTGGGTGTCCAGTTGTCCAGCTGCCAACTTCACCGCCTTGCCCAGCATGATGCCCAAGGTGACTTTTCCAATGCCAAGTTCTTCTGCCATTTTCAACGTCTCGCCGATATAATTGCCATATTCCACAAATGCCTGCCGTGGCAGTTCGGGATAGCGCGTGCGCACAAATCGCTCGCTTTTCGCCCCGCTGTTGATAACCACCCTTGGCGCCCCACTTGCCTTTGCCACCTGCAAGCACTTCCTGATGGACTCGATGAATGCATCCTCCGAGAACGGCATGACAATACCCGAAACGCCGATGATGCTGATGCCCCCCTCAATGCCCAACCGTGGGTTGAAAGTGCGGCGGGCTATCTCCTCACCTTCTGGCACGGAGACAACTACCTGAAGTGGTGTGTCAAAAACAGCCAAATTGTTGTGTATCATTTGTCTTGGACCTTTGTTGATGGCAGGTTCGCCTGGAGGATAATCAAACCCCGGCAGTGTGAAGGAGCCCACTCCCACCCCGCCTTTGACGACCACGTCCTCGCTGGTGTCTCCTTCCAAACGGGAAACCGATGCCCTGATTTCCAGTCCATGTGTCACATCGGGGTCATCACCCCCCGGTTTGACAACAGACGCGAAGCCATCGCCATAAGCCACCGGGACAAAAATCGTCTCGCCATCGGGCAATACGACCGGCACCTTCCCCGGCTTCACCTTTCGCAACAGCGCATGGGCGGCTGCCACTGCCGCTGCCGTAGCACAGGTGCCAGTCGTCAGACCGCTGTGTAACGGATAGAACTCTGGAAGACGTTTTTCCACGGCACGTCGCAGTCCGTATGGACCATTGACATGGTCGATAGTCAGCGTCTTGTCTTGGGGTATCACATCCTTAGGCGGATAAGTCGGACGTTCTATCGCAAAGACCCTCACCCCGGCAGCCTTGGCCGTTGCCACCTTTTCAGAAAAACCCCCACTGACGCCACTTTCCTTGGTGAGGATGGCCTCCGGCTGCAACTGCTCGATGAGCGCATCCGTCGCATCCTCCTCATAAAATACCAAATGCCTCTTTGGGAATCCAGCCATCTCAGCCAATCGTATCGAAGCCTCGCGCCGCAGGATACGGAACCAACATTCATACTTGCTCCAATAGGGACGGAGCGGCACGATGGTGTTAACACCCGTCAAAGCCAGCAACCGCCCTATTCCCTGTTCTTCCATCCGTCTGATGGCCTCCTCGTAGTCCCTGCACCAAATGACATCTTTGGAGCGAGGCGGATAAATCCTGTCGAAACGGATGACCGGCAGTTGAAGTTGTAGGGCAAGTTGCAACAAGTTTTTGTGTAGGTTCTCGGCAAACGGATGGGCAGCATCGACAAGGAGTCTGACGGCATGCTCCTCACAGAAAGCCACCATCTCACTCAAGTCCATGCCACCTTTCACATGAATGCCATGCGTGAGGTTCACCTGCTGCTCATCACCAAGGGTGGAGTAAAAGAAGTGTGAGCCCGCCGCCTCCAGCGCCTCGATGGCCTTACGCCCTTCCGTCGTCCCGCCGAAAACAAGTATCATGCTATTCTCCCTTTCTGAACAAATGTGTGAAATGCTTGTTGTAGAGTTCCGACAGTCCCTTGCGGTTGTCGATAGACTCTCCCACGACAAGCATGGTGGTCAGCGTGAGGCCGTTGTCATGCACAATCTTGGCGAGGTCTTTCAACTGTCCGCGATAGATTTTCTGGTCAGGCCAGGTCAGGTGGTAACACGCAGCCACGGGTGTGTCCTCAGGGTATTCCTGCAGCAACTCCCGCTGCACGTCGTCCACGATGGCGGCACTGAGGAAGATACACATCGTGCTTTGGCTTCGCGCCAGCAGGTGGAGTTGCTCCTTCTCGGGCATAGGCGTGCGCCCCTCGCCACGCGTGAGGATAATGGTCTGCGTGCGCTCGGGGATGGTGAACTGGCTTCTCAGTTCTGCTGCTGCAGCGAGAAATGAGGAGATGCCCGGCGTGATGTGGTAGTCCATGCCGTTCTGGTCGAAGAAAGCCATCTGTTCCTGAATGGCCCCGAAAATGCATGGGTCGCCCGTATGCAGACGGACGATGAAATGCCCCTTGTCATAATGCTCCTTCATCAACAGGCATTGCTCTTCAAGATTCATGCCCGCAGAAGAGCGAACCACTGCACCTGCCTTATGACAGTCTGTCAATGCCTTAGGCACGAGTGAACCGGCATACAGAATGAGGTCAGCCTTTTCAAGCAGTCTACGTCCTCTGACACTGACCAAATCAGGGTCACCGGGTCCTGCACCCACAATCTCTATATGTCCTTCCTTTAATCGCAGATACTTCCTATCAATGGCGAGGGCGGCAGTCCAGTTCTTGCCTTTCACCTTCTCCACAATTAGTTTGCCGTGATTGGAACCCAATATAGCAGCAGCCTCACAGACACTGGGTGTGCCAACATGCTTGGCTACCGTCTTGCTGGGATTAGGCACTTCTACGGCAGCCAGTTCTTCCGCCGAATAAAACACCACTTCCTCTTCGTATTCTTCTCTAAGCACGTCCACGAATGGTTCATCGGCCTTGACATCGATGGTGCAGTAGCGATGGGCGCAAGGCAACACCCCCCTGCTGGAGAATGCTGCGTCAATCTCATCATAGATAAAGTCATAATCATCAGGATGGTGAGCCAGTCCGAATCCAATCGTACCGACCATCGGAACGAAATGGAGTTCAAGCATACCTTTTGGTGCATATCGTTTGAAAGGAGTCACCATAATCATCAACTTGTATTTTCGTGGGTCGGCCTCGCTGATGCTGTTGATGATGGTGACATGGTCGGGGAGCGTTCTCTCCAAGTAGTCGGTACCTTCATCGCGTATGTCCATCAGCAATGCTGTTGGCGCCTTGTTGACAAAGGCAAAGATACAGTCATTCATCTCGTCCTCACTGGCTATATGCCAGTCAAACCGTTGTTCAAAGGTATCAAGTGCCCACAAACCGGCATTGTCACTTTGAGTGGTAATGACGGGATTTGCTCCAAGCACCCCTGCAACAGTCTGCGTCAGTTCGTTGGCACCACCGACATGGCCCGACAGCACGGAGATGGCATTCACTCCGAAGGTGTCGACACACACCACGGCCGGGTCATCGTGTTTGTCCTTGATATAAGGCGATATGGTGCGCACGCAGATGCCCATGGCACCGATGAAAATAAAGGCATCGTAATCCTTCCATCTCTTGCCAACTTCACTGCGGTTGATGACCGTTGCATTCAACTGGCTCTTTAGGACACGGGAAACGTTTTTCCCCGCCTCGCTGATTTGTATTATGGCTATTTTACGCATTTCAGTATATCTATGGGGTTGTTGTCATTGAGTTGGATATGGATGGGATTTTCCTCTGTCAGCTTGAGTTCCTCGCAAGTTTCGTGAAACAAGTCCTTGCTGCTTCGTCTGTCCATCATCTGCTGAACGACAGGCGAGTAGACGCTGTTGGTGACAATGCATCCTCCAGGTTGCAACACCTCAAGCACCTTGACAATGATTTCCTTCAGTTTGCCGCCATGACCGCCGATGAACACTGCATCGGGACGAGGCAGGTCATCTGTATTGGTTTGCAAGAAATCCCCGATATGCACATCGATTCCTGGCGTACCGAAACGATGGCTGTTGCGGCATATCAGTTCTTCACAATTCGGACGTATCTCGAATGCCACCACTTGCAGATGAGGGAACAGCAGCCGTGCCTCGATAGACACACTGCCCGTACAGAAACCGATGTCCCATAACACTCGTTTGCCAGACAGGTCGAGTGCTTGCAGCGTGAGTAGGCGGATGGGCATTTTGGTAATCATCTTTTCCCGTCCTTCAAGCAAATCAAACTGACGGTCGGGGATGCCATACGGTTTGGAGGGCAACCGTCCTTTTGCAGAAAGTATCAGACAATTGGGCTGCTCGAATTCCGTTTTTGCAGCTTCTGCGAGTGACACGACCGACACCCTTTCGTACTTTGGGTTGCCCAAATGCTCTCCCACGCTCATGTCATAACCGTCATATCCATACTCCATCATCCGCTGTGCGATGGCAGAAGGTGTATGCACCTTGTCAGTGAGCACCCCAATTGTAGTTGCGCGCTCTATCAAAGCCCTGTCAAATTCATGCCAAGGCCGTCCTGTCAGCGACACGATTCTCATGTTGTGATAAGGCATCACCAGCCGATGCGCAAGTGTCTGCAGTGAGTTGAACGATGGGAAGAGCGTGATGTCTGCATCAGGTATCTCTTTTCTGATGGTGTTGGCAAAGCCATAGAACAGTGGGTCGCCCGAAGCAAACACGATGATGTCGGAGTTGGTCTTTGCGAATTGCTCAAAGACCGCCTTGAGGGGAACGACAATATCTATCCATATGGCATTTGCAGGCAGTATGTCGCCTACAATATCATGATGCCGTTTTCCACCTGCAAAGACCTTTCCTACACTGATTACCTTCATGACCTCAGGTGGAAAAAATGGTCGTGGATCATCCGTAATCCCTATGACTGTGAATCTCATAAATCCCTCCCTGGTTTGAGTTGTTCCGCATCATCAAATGTCAATATGGCGTTGCATAGCGTTGCCGCCAGATTGCTGCCACCCTTCCTTCCCTCAACGATGATTTTGGGTATATCTTTAAAAGGTTTGACCATGTGTTTCGACTCTCTCACATGGACGAAACCAACAGGAGCGGCAATGATGCCAGCAGGATGTGCCTTGCCCTTGCGTATCAGTGTGCACAGTTCCATCAGTGCCGTCGGGGCGTTGCCGAATGCGAAGAGAGCATTAGGATGCTCCTCCACTGCCAATCGGATGCCAGCTTGCGTTCTTGTGATACCCTGTTCGGATGCCATCTCTGCCACACGAGGGTCGCCAAGATAGCATTTTGCCTCCAAACCAAGCCTTGACAAGGCACCTTTTCGAATACCGCTCACCACCATTGTCACATCTGTCACGATGGTCTTGAGTTCGCCTTTTGCTACTTTTCCATATAAAGATTCTACGGCATGCTCATCGGTATGAAGGATTCGCTCCATCTCAAAGTCGGCAGTGGTGTGGATGGCATGGAGCAATGCCCATTTATGTCCCAGAGGCCAGTCCTGATGTCTCAGTTCACTGGCTATGGTGCTGAAGGAGTCCATCATGATTTGTTGACCGGGTTTCACATCGCTCTTCTCTTGGGCGTAATACCCGCGGGGGGTGATGATTTTACCATCTGCCACATACGACTGAGAGTTGCCAATGAGTATCACGGTAAACATATCTATATCCTCGGGGTTGAAATCACCCAGCGTGGCAATCTTCACCTCTTGTTCGTCACGGCCTGCCTGACGTACATATCCTATGGGGGTTTCCGGCGAGCGCCATTTCAGGAAGAGTTCCTGCAAACGGTAGATTTGCCAATAACGACCATGCGACTTGGGATTGTAGATGGCGGTGACAAAGTCGCCTGTGATAGCCGCCTTGATTCTTCTCTCAATCACTTCCCAAGGTGTCAGCAGGTCACTCAATGAGATGGCACAGAAGTCATGTCCGATGGGGGCTCCCAACAACGAGGCGGCTTTCTGAAAAGCTGAAATACCTGGAAGCGACTCTATCTCCACGTCAGTTCCCCGTTCTTTTCCCATCTCATAGACGAGTGGCGTCATGCCGTAAATACCCGCATCACCTGAGGAGATGACCAACACGGTCTTTCCTTGCTCTGCCAGTTCGAAAGCCTGTTCCGCGCGTTGCCGTTCTTTTTTCATACCGGTATCGACACAGATGCAGTCATCACGCAAAAGCGGTTGGATGAACTGAAAATAATACTGGTATCCCACGACGGCATCCGCTTGTTGGAGCGCCTCTGCCACCGCTGGCGTGATGTCTTCACGGCCGCCTGGTCCTATGCCTGCTACGATGATTTTTTTCATAATATATTTGGGAGTTTAGGAGTTTAGGAGTTTGGGAGTTTAGACATTTGAGTTGTTAAATGGGGAGTTTTATGGTTTAGGAGTTTAGATAAAGGACCAAAGTGGTCAGCGCCACCATCATCACTTCCGCCAATCGGTTGATGCGCACCGCCGTTTTCATGTCGGCAGTAGTGAGCAGACGCTCATTATCTCCGATATAAGGTTTGTCGAATTCTTCTCCAAAATAGTAATGAGGACCGCCGAAACGGCAGTTGAGTATGCCCGCCAATGCAGCCTCGGGGTATCCGCTGTTGGGACTGGCATGGTTGCGCCCATATTGGGCAACGAAACCAAGAAGTGAGATTTTACCCGATGCGACAACCATCAGCAGTGCGGTGAGGCGTGCTGGGATATAGTTGGCGATATCATCGATATGTGCTGCCCAGCAACCAAAGTCTTTGTACCGCTCGGTGCGGTAGCCTATCATGGAGTCGAGCGTATTGACCATTTTGTATGCCAACATTCCCGGAGTGCCTGCGATTGCCAACCAGAAGAGTGGAGCCACCACTCCGTCGCTCAGATTCTCGGCAAGGGTCTCAAGGGCTGCCGTCCTCACCTCCTGTGCCGACAACTCCGAAGTATCCCTTCCCACGATTCGTGCCACCTGTGCTCTGCCTTCCTCCAATGAACGGTCGAGAGCTACGAATACGGCACGCACCTCACGGATGAGTGTGGTTCCTGCCAGACAGTAGAACACGACGATGATGTCGAATGCAATGCCCAGATACATGTTTGTGAGAAAGAGGAAATGGCGGATTGCCCATCCCGCCAGACCAATAAAGAGAATGAGCATGATGGCCAAACAAGCGCCTTTCATTTTTCGGTGTTGTCCCTTGTTGAGATGCTGCTCGCCAAAGGCTATCATCCTGCCAAACCACACCACGGGGTGTGGCAACCTCGAGGGGTCGCCAAAAATGAGGTCAAGCAGCCAACCGGCAAGGAGCGACAACGGATTAATCATCGGTCAGTATTTGGTATATCTTTTCCATTTCCACATGCTGGCGCACATGAAGGGCAAGTTTGTCATATTGTTCTTCCTTGAAAGCCTGATAATCGAATGGCTTTCCGGCCTGTTTGATTTTATCAGAGAAAGGCGAGAGCAGGAAATCGACAAATGGGGCATTGTCCAATATGCCATGAACGTATGTGCCCATGCACTTCAGGTCGACCATATAACCATCGTCGCTGCCATCCTCGAGATGGAGCAAGGGTGAAGGTTTCGCATCGCCAAAAGGACGTGTCTCGCCCATGTGTATCTCATATCCACGGCCGTATTCGCAAGTTACTTGCCTGGTCGTCTTCTCATTGCTCATGTTGGTGGTGACAGGCAACAAACCCAATCCGGGCAAGCGTTCTATGTCTCCCTCTTGGTGGTCGGGGTCACAAACTTCGATGCCCATCAGTTGGAAACCTCCGCAGATGCCCAATACGGAGGCACCTTGGCGATGAGCCTTGATGATGGCCTGAGCACATCCGTTGCGGCGCAGTTCGTATAGGTCGTGGAGTGTGGATTTCGTCCCTGGCAGGATGATGATGTCTGCCTTGCCGATGTCCTCCACATTATTGGTATAAAAGAGGTGGACACGCGGGTCTTGCTCCAACGAGTCAAAGTCGGTATAGTTGGACAGGTGCTGCAACATCACAACGGCGATGTTTACCTTCCCCCGAACTGATGACATGGATTTTTGCGCCAATGCCACGCTGTCTTCTTCCTCGATATGGATATCCTTATAATATGGCACCACTCCCAGAACAGGAACATGACAAATGTCTTCAAGCATCTTCCGTCCCTCATCAAACAGTCTCATATCGCCCCGAAACTTGTTGATGATGATGCCCTTGATGAGTTGCCGGTCTTCTGGTGTCTGCAAAGCGATGCTGCCATAGACCGATGCAAAGACACCTCCTCTGTCGATATCGCCAACAAGGATGACATCGGCATGAGCATGACGCGCCATGGACATATTGACCAAGTCTCTGTCCCTGAGGTTGATTTCTGAAATGCTTCCTGCACCTTCCATGACGATGGGGTTGAATCTTTCTGCCAAGCGGTCGAATGCGCAACACACTTCTTTTCTGAAATCGATGTCGGAATTGCCCCGCCGCCAATAGTCATAAGCATTTTTGTTGCCGATGGGTTTGCCGTTGAGCACCACTTGTGAAGTATGGTCAGACTGCGGTTTGAGCAGCAGCGGATTCATGTCAGTGTGACAAGGGATACCTGCCGCTTCGGCCTGCACGGCCTGAGCACGTCCGATTTCCAACCCTTCTGGAGTGGCAAAGGAGTTGAGAGCCATGTTCTGTGCCTTGAAGGGAGCGGGTTGGTAACCATCTTGCTTGAAAATACGGCAGAAGGCGGCAGCAACGATGCTCTTGCCTACGTCACTGCCCGTTCCGGCAAACATGATGGGATGAAGTCTATCTTTTTTCATACTTCAGCGCCAATATAAAGAGGTAGTCGGACAAACGGTTGAACATTACGGGTATGCTCTCATCCATCGGATGTTGTCGGTGAAGCGTCCACAGTCGCCTTTCCACTGTTCGTGCCTCAGTGCGTGCCAAGTGCAAATGGGCGGACAGTATGTCGCCATCCCCAGGGATGACAAATCCTGTTGGTGTGGAAAAGGCATCGATGGCCTGCTCCATCTGTTTTGTGATCTCCTCGGTATGCAATGACCTTGGGTTAACCTCATCATCTGGGGTGGCTATGTGGCTCATGACAGTCATCAGTTCCTGTTGCACACGGCAGATGAGCAATCGGTCGGCTTCTTCTTTATCCATCATGCTGCGAACCATCCCCAAACAGGCGTTCAGATGGTCGATTTGCCCATTGACTTCAATGCGCATGTCATCCTTGGGAACTCTTGTTCCACCTCTCAGACTGGTCATTCCCTTGTCACCTGTCTTGGTATATATCTGTTTCATAGATTTGGTAAAGATGGGTGTAACTTGCCAAAACGTTTTTGTATCTCATGATAGGTGAGTCGACGGGTTCTCCTTTTGCGTTGTAAACCTGTGTGATACTTTTGGGAATGCTTCCCAGGAATTGTGTATAATGGAATTCATGCCCTCGGTATTCCCTACCATTCAGCATGAAGCGACGGTATCCCAATGAGAGTTTACGGTCTTTTTTCCTTGCTGTGATGGTATATGGCAGAACACCACACATCGGGAATTCACCCTCATCATTGATGATGCTTTGGCAGAGATACATCATTCCGCCACACTCTGCAACAATATGGCCTCCATTTTCCGCAAAATGGCGGATGGCAGCACGTGCCCTCTCGTTTTGAGCAAGCGCATTGAGGTGCTTTTCTGGATACCCGCCTGGAAGATAGAGCAAGTCGCTCTCATCCAAGCATGGCATCTCTGCCTCCGGGTTGAAAAACACTACATTCTGGAAAGCGTCTAATGTCTCTTGATAAACGAATGAAAAAGACTCTTTGTTGCGAGCCACTATCAATCTTGGACTATTATTGGACTTCCATTCATTAGTTATCTGAAAGATTGTTTCCGTACCAAGGTTGAGCAGACGTCGCCAATCGACATTCTCCTCCAACAGACTGGTCAGTTTTTGCGACTCAGGCATATCTGAAAAGTCGAGTCCAAGATAGCGCGAGTCTTGTACCAGGTCGGGATGGTTGGGCAGCATCCCATAACAAACCTTTCCGATGTCATCGCACACTTGACGAAGCATTCCCTCATGGCGTTTTGAACCGACCCTATTGAAGATGACACCGCAGATATTCACATCTTTCCGAAAGTGAACAAAACCAGAAAGCAACGCCGCCAAGGAATAGGCCGACCGCTTGGCATCGACCACCAAGACTATGGGCAGTCCTAAAGTCCGTGCAATTTCTGCTGAGGATCCAAGGTCACGGTCATAGCCATCAAACAATCCCATCATCCCCTCCACTACACATACATCAGCCTCCCTGCCATAATGAGCAAAGAGATTGCACACATGCTCTGGTGATGCCATGAACGTATCGAGATTGATGCTCTGTCTGCCACAAACCTGTTCATGAAACTTCGTGTCGATATAGTCGGGACCGCATTTGAATGGCTGCACCCTTTTCCCTTTGGCGGAAAAGAGTGCCATCAGTCCGCGGGCAATGGTAGTCTTGCCCGCCCCACTTGTGGGTGCCGCTATCATAAATCTCGGTTTCATCACTGCAAAAGTACGATTAAGCGAGCGAAAAGCCAAATTTTTATTTGAGCTTTTCCGAGCGTGAGTACTTTCGGCGAAGTCCAAAAGTACGATTAAGCGAGCGAAAAGCCAAATATAATTGAAAAAAACTAATCATGTACCATGATATGAATCAACTTTGTTGTAACTTTGTCATCGAATTGAAAAACATTGGTATGGAAAATAATAAAAAGCTCGATCTTGTGCGCGGTTCACTTATCGGTGGAGCTGCCGGTGACGCGTTAGGCTATCCTGTTGAGTTCTACAGTTATCGCAGTATTATATCCCAATATGGTGCTCAAGGCATCACAGAGTATGAGTTGTCAAATGGTGTCGCTAAGATAAGTGACGACACACAGATGACGCTCTTCACCGCTAATGGTATGTTGATGGGGCTAACTCGTTTGTATATGCGTGGCATAGGTTCACCCCCACACTTTTATGTCCAATATGCCTATAAAGACTGGTACTATACTCAAACGGACAGTTATGAGAACCGTAAGGGAAAGGACAAATGCACATGGCTGAGTTCTATTCCTGAACTATATTCCTGCCGTGCACCAGGCAACACCTGCCTGTCTGCTATCAGTGAAATCATTCAGGACAGGACACCCCAGAACAACAGCAAAGGTTGTGGAGGGGTGATGAGGGTAGCCCCATGGGCGCTCTTTTGCGCAAGCCATGGTGTCCGTTATTCTATTGAACAAATAGATGTAGCGGGAGGTGAGATAGCCCGTCTCACCCATAAGCATCCTTTAGGATGGATGCCGTCCATTCTACTGACCCATATCATCTATCGTATTGTGAGAAATGAGGGTCTTGATGTCCTCGACAAGAAGACGGCAAGACAACGGTTTGATGCCATCGTCATGGAAGCATTGGATATGCTGCCCAAACTTATTGTTCATGAAAATGTCTCAGAGGTGACATGGAACAATGAAGACACACTTGACAAGGTATTCCATAATGCGGTGGAAAGGCAGAAAGAATTGGTGGAGCGTGCCCTGTTTTTGGCAAACAACGAACTGCCTGACGTTGACAACATTCAAAATCTTGGAGAGGGTTGGGTCGGTGAAGAGGCCTTGGCCATCGCTGTCTATGCGGTAGCCAGACATATCGACAGTTTCTCCGACACTCTCGTTGCCGCTGTCAATCACGATGGTGATAGTGATTCCACGGGTGCCATTGCAGGCAATATCATCGGTGCCATGGTTGGTTATGAAGCGATACCAAACAAATTCAAAGAGCATCTGGAACTTCATGATGTCATCCTTGCCATCGCCGATGATTTACATCAGGGTTGTATTATTGGCGAATATGAGAGGACCGATACACCTGAAAAGCAGCAATGGTATGACCGTTATTGTAAGATGTTGCCAGCAGGATTTGAAAAGTTGGAATAAATCAACACAAAAAGGAAGGAAGCCACAAAAAGGGTGGCTTTCCTTTTTGTTGATAGGAAAACCACCCTTGGTGTGGGGGTTATTGTAGTCCGGCTATTTCTTCATCTTCAAGAAAAACACGCCTATTGCCGAGAAACTGACGGTTGTGAACAAATTGGTGGGTCTGACCAACTCCGTGATGTCCAGCAGTGTTGCTATGCCAACAACCGATGCTGACATCGCAATGGCTATGACAGAAAAGATGAGCAGAAGTCTGCGCGATACCGTGATTCTCTTGTTCGAATGCAACATGCCCATGACAAGTATGGCAAATGCGATGAACACTGATATGTAATCAAAGACACGCAGCACACCAAGCCACCCTGTACTGCCTGCTATGGAAAGAATGGCTGCGAGTGCAAAGAGGCACGCCGATAATCCCATTAGCGCATAGCCCACCATTTTCTGCCATCTGCCACCAAGCACGCGGGGCCTGCCTGTAGCGGGGTCGATGGTCTGACCGTTGTACTTGTACTTGATAATCAGCCAGCGGATGGCCAATGGTACCAAGAAGACTGCACACAAGATGACGAACAATATCCATTCACCTTTTCCCTTGCCTACGAGCAACAGTAGGAAGAACACCGCGAAGAAAACGAGTGCTGCGATACTGCCCCACTTGATGTTTTTGGCATATCGGGACTCTTTGTCGACAAGGGTCTTTAGGTCGTAGCTGCCATAATCCTCTTTCTTCGTTTTCCTCAGGACCACCAACTTGAAAACCAGTGAGGCGACCCAATAGATACCCAGTAAAATGAAGCCTGGCAGCGACAGGTGCTCATGATACCACATTTGCCATGCAAATACTGGAACAAGTATCAGATTAGCCCAGATGATTCCTTCTTTGGCATTCTGTCGCATATCGGTGAATTTGCGGTACATCGCCTCACGGAGTTGCTCGTCGGACACTATCTCCTGTCCATCCAGTCTTTCATCCATCAGGTTGTAAGCGGCTTTCAATTCCTCCAGCTCATAAAGCTCGTTCATATTCTCTGACATAACTTTGCGATTTTAATTGTTTGACATTGACTTAAGTTGTTCCTTGATGCGGAACAGACGGCTGGTGACGGCCGAAGTGGAGATGCCCACAATCGCGGCAATCTCATCATACCTCATGCTCTCCAGCCACAGAAGAATGATGGCGCGGTCGAACAACTCAAGGCGGTTGATTCTATCGTACAGCATCTTGATTTGCCGGCCTCCCTCATCTGAAGTACTCATCACATCCTTGTCGATGACCAGCGGAATGGTTGGTACATTCCGTTTCTTGCCCCGTTCCACTTTGCAGCAGGTATTCAGGCTCACACGCCATATCCAGGTTTTGGGACTGCTGTCGCCGCGGAACTTAGGAAAGCCTTTCCAGAGGTTGACCAACACTTCCTGGAAAAGGTCATCCACTTCGGTTGGATTGTTTGAGAAAAAGTAGCATACCGTGTATATCGTCTTACGGTATTCTCTGACCAATTTGGTGAATTCTAATTCAATTTCATTCATCTTTTCGAGAGTTTGTTCAAACAATTAGTACCCAAAGTTACAATTTCCTTTCGAAAAAAAATGAAAAAAATTAAAATCGATGATTTTTATGACCATGTGCAAGGAGCAAAAAAGGCCGAAACTACTGATGACAAAAAGGCAAAGCCATACTCTCAGTGTAATCAAAAACAGAAAAAAAATCTTCGATAATGCATATTTTCTCAAAAAAGATGTATCTTTGCACCCGAAAGGCAATCAGGCGACAGATGTTGCCTCGATGCAAGGGAATCCGGTGAGAATCCGGGACAGTTCCTGCTGCTGTGATCCCCATTATGGAGGTTTGCTTGTATAACGCCACTGGCAAGAAGCCGGGAAGGTAAAGCAGACTGGGGAAAGTCAGAAGACCTGCCTTGAACAGACACGACGCTCGTACAGGAAGATGCGCAGGCGTAAAATCAAAACGGAATGACACAAAGATTGACAGCAACATTGCTGGCATTATTTTCAATTGTGGCCGTATGGGCTCAGAATGACATCTGGCGCACAGACAGCCTTCAGGAAGTTGTGGTGACAGGAACTGGCACCCAGCATCTGCTTAAGAATGCTCCTGTCCAGACCGAAGTCATCACCAGCAAGATGCTCCGCAACTATGCCGGCAAGAGCATCGAGGACATCCTGTCCGGACTCATGCCCTCCTTCTCCTTCAACGAGGACGACATGGGTTCGCAGATGCAGATGAACGGTCTTGGCAACAACTATATCCTGATTCTGATTGATGGCAAACGCATCCATGGTGACGTGGGCGGACAGAACGACCTCTCGCTCATCGACCCCCACAATATTGAGAAGATAGAAGTGGTGAAGGGAGCATCGAGCGCACTCTATGGTTCGGATGCCATCGCCGGAGTTGTAAACATCATCACCAAGCGGCACGACCAGGATGGTATACTTCTGGAGAACACCAGTCGAGTGGGCAGTTATGGCGACATCAGACAGCACAACGGCATCGGAATGAACTTCGGCAAAATCAGCTCATACACCAACTTTCAACTTCAACACTCCGACGGTTGGCAAAATACCTCTGTGGAACATACGGAAGGTTCGGAGCCTCCTATCACTGACTCGCGCAACAAGACCGTCAACCGCCATACCAACTGGCAGGTATCCGAGCGCCTGACATATACTCCGACAAAGGACTTGGAACTGTATGCTGATGGGAGCATCTATTGGAAACGCATCTATCGCCCGAGC
>JAGCXX010000006.1 GCA_017961115.1 Prevotella sp.
CCGCCCTCGATAAGTGCCATTGCCTGTTCGACATATGCCTCACGCAACGTGTCGAAGTCGATGGCACGTGCTGCAGGGTAGGACACATCAGGACTCATCGAACAAGTTTTATTGGTAGTGCCAATAGAAACATCCACCCACCGTGAACGGTCGGGTGTCTCAAACTCATCTGCAGCCTGGCGAGCCAGCCTTGCACCCTCGAGCGCCATCAGCCGGCTGAAATTCTCCAGATGATAATCAGACTGTGAGATGCGCTGCGAACTGAATGTATTGGTGGTGATGATATCTGCTCCTGCCTCGAGGTACTTCCGGTGAATCTCGCCCACCACATCTGGCCGTGTGAGGTTGAGCACATCATGGTTGCCTTTGATAAGCGAATGGTTGTCGCGGAACATGTAGCCATGGTAGTCATCCTCTGTGAGAGAATACCGCTGAACACGTGTGCCCATCGCTCCGTCAAGGACGACGATGCGCTGCTGAAGAGTCTCCTGTAGTGTCATTTTTCCCACGTCAGTCCTTGTCAGAAGTTTTTCTTTGCCCTGTCCATTTCCCGCCGATCCTCCTTTTCCTTCAGCGTCTGTCGCTTGTCGTACAGTTTCTTTCCCCTTGCCAATGCGATATCCATCTTCGCCCTTCCGTGCTCATCGATGAATATCAGGATAGGGATGATGGTAAAACCGGGTTGTTTGGAAGCCTCAGCCAAACGGTGAATCTCACGCTTAGTGAGCAAGAGTTTGCGGTCGCGGCGCATCTCATGATTGCTGTAGGAACCATAGAAATAGGGAGAGATGCTCATGCCCTTGACCCACATTTCGCCATTGATGATGGTACAGTAGGCATCCACGAGAGATGCCTTCCCCATGCGGATAGACTTGATTTCGGTGCCTGTAAGCACAATACCCGCCATATAGGTCTCAACGAGGAAATACTCAAACGAAGCCTTTTTGTTCTTTATCTGTACAGGACTCTTTTTCCTTAGAAGTTGCTGTTCTTTGTTCATCTGCTATTCTTTCACGATGGTGACAAACTGGTCGAGGTGCTCATCGAGGTAGTAAGCCACGGCATTGGTCCATTCCTCTTCATTCTCCACGAAGTCATCGTCGAAGTCGTCGAACTCAGGGAACTGCTCATAAAGAGCCATGAACTCATCGTCGGTGAAATCACCCTCTATCGCCTCATGATGGTGAGTATAGGATTTGTGCGCCTTATTGAGCAAACTGGCCAAGGAATGGATACCCCAGTTGCGCATCATGCGCGAGAATGGGTTTTTGAAGATGAAAGCTCCATAACCATCATGAATGAGTTGGATGAAACCACCTTCCATCACCTCATCGCGCAGGATGATGTATGCGAGCAGGGTCACCTGGTCAGCACTGAGTTCTGCCATGGTCTCGGCATTGAGCTTACCGCCGATGGATGCATATATGGCCTTGACGACCACATCGATGAATTCATCGAGATCTTTCCCCGCAGCCTCCACCAACTGCGTTTCCTTTACAATCACCTCTTTCATGTCACTATCCTATTGAGGGTGCAAAGTTACAACATTTTTTTCACACCCGCAAAGAAGATAGAAAGAATTGAGTTTTGTTATAATCCTACAATGATTTTGGCTGAGGAACTGGGGATTTTGGTACTAGTCATCTTATTGTCAATCACTACTGAGGCGGAGATGTTTGAAATGCGCACCTCATAATTTCCCTTGGACAACTTCTCAATGGTCTTCAAGGGGAAACGTATGATTTCTCCCTCTTGGCCAACGACCTTGACGCCAGTCATGGAAAATACCACGATGCGGTATTTCCCTCCGGACAGCGCCCTGCACATGACATTCATGCCTTTCAATCTTTTTGAAAGAACAGGCTGTACCTCTTCTTTCTCCTTGTCCATGATGTAACATCCATCGGGCAAGAACAAGTCAAATTGGAAGCCATTGACATCATTCTCATTGGTCATACAGACCACCAACTCATTGTCGTCACCCCATTTCAGGTCGTTTGCTGTGATAATGACATCACCAGCCTTCACTACTTGGAAGGTTATGGTCAAGAGCAATATAAACAGTATCTTTTTCATATTTTCTTTTTAATCAGGAGTTTAGGATGCAAAATTGTCAGGTTGACAGAATACCCACGTTATCTTTTATGCAAATGTACTACAAAAAGTATGAGATTTGCAAATTATTGCTTGATTTTTTGAATCCAATGCTCATTCATCAAAAAAAGAAAGCAATTCCCTCATATCATTGATAATCAAGTCAGCACCTGCCTGTTCAAGTTCCTCGCGCGACCCATTGCCCCATGTGACCCCACAGGTCTTAGCACCAGCGCGGCTCCCCATAAGTATATCAACGCCCATATCACCCACTACCAGCGTTTCCTGTGCCTTGAATCCAAGGGTGGCCAATGTCTTCAAAACCGGTTCTGGATGGGGTTTGGCTTCCACCACCTCCTGTGCCCCGACAATCAGAGAAAATAGTTCCAGAAGTCCCAATTGTCCCAACAATTCCTTTAGAGACTGGCTTGAACGGGATGAGGCGATGGTGAGGGTAATGCCCTTTTTTTTCAGACTTTTCAATGTCTCACCAACAAATGGGAAGGTCTGTGGAATGATATTTTTGAGGTTTTTGGCGAAAAGGCGATGGTGGGTCTCTGCACAAAGATCCAATTCGCTGTCCGACAATGCTGGAAACATCTGGGCATAACAGCCTTTCAAAGGGAGCCCTATGGTGGAGGCACAAACTGCATCGTCACGCACAGGCAGATGAAGTTCGCGCATCACATCTTGCATCGTGGGCACAATCTTGCGCCGGGGGTCACCCAATGTTCCGTCGAAATCGAATATAATCAGACGAAGTGGTTGTTTCATGTATGCCTAGGTGTTATCAAAATCGAGCAAAGCCCAATTTTCAATCATCATTCAATGTTCAATGCTATTTTTGCGGGCTTGAGC
>JAGCXX010000077.1 GCA_017961115.1 Prevotella sp.
ACGCTATAAAACAGAAATCTGCCTGCGCCTGCTGCAAAACTTCGACTCCATGGCCGACCTCACCGGCGGAATGGGTGTGGACTTTTCTTTTCTTGCCCCTTTGTTCGGACAAGCGCATTACATTGAGCAACAGGCGCATCTGTGTGAGGCAGCACAACACAATTTCAAGGTTCTCGGCGTCAATAATACCACAGTGACAGAGGGCGACGGACTTGAGGTTCTCTCCCACCTCCCCCATCAAAGTCTGGTCTTTGTCGACCCGGCCCGGCGCGACTCCCACGGAAGCCGTACCTTTGCCATCAGCGACTGCACACCCGACATCCTGCCCGTTCTCCCCATGCTGATGGAGAAAACCGACCTCCTCATGGTGAAACTCTCACCCATGCTCGATTGGCATCAAACCGCCATACTATTGGATACTGCCTGCCCTGGTGCGCTCCGCGAAATCCACATCATCGCCACCAGCAACGAGTGCAAGGAACTCCTCGTGGTGCTTGACGCACGACAACACAACCCTTCCGTAGCCCTTCATTGTGCCAACGACGACAACCGATTTGTCACCGACACCCAAGAGGAAAAATTGCTGCCTCCCTGCCCCACCCTCTCCGGCATCGGGGAAGCAGCAAAGGCATCATGGCTCTATGAACCTAATGCCGCCATCATGAAGGCAGGTTGCTTCGCTGCCCTGGCACAACGTTTTCCCATCCGCGCACTTGCCGACAACAGCCACCTTTTCGTTGCCGACCGCCACCTACCTGACTTCCCCGGACGGCAGTTGCACATCCTCCGCCTCACAACCACCAACAAACAGCAATTGCGTGAGGCATTGAAAGGCATCGACCGTGCCGACATCACCGTGCGCAACTTCCCCATGACCGCCGACCAACTGCGGCGGCGACTCCATCTTGTCGACGGCGGTGATACATGGCTCTTCGCCTCCACCATAGGCCGACGCGAACACGTCATCTTTGTTTGTGAGAAGTTTAGGAGTTTGGGAGTTTAGGAGTTTGGGAGTTTAGGAGTTTAGACATATGATTTTTTACCTTTGAAAAGAAAATGGTTAATTTTTCCGTAAAATTTGGTCAATTCGGCAGAAAGCCTTAATTTTGTCAATCCTATCCATATGTAATTGTTTTAGAAACATTCACTTCACACCTTACAGACCATGTCCGCCATCACCATTAAGAAAGTAGAGAGCAAAAAAGACCTCAAAAGGTTTATCGAATACCACTACGACCTCTACAAAGGCAATGAATATGACGCTCCCGTACTCTACAGCGATGACCTCCACACCCTGAGCAGCGACAAGAACGCCGCTTTTGAGTTCTGCGAGGCGGAATACTACCTCGCCTACAAGGACGGCCGCATCGTGGGGCGCGTCGCCGCCATCATCAACCACAAGGCCAATGCCAAGTGGGACCGCAAGGTGGTGCGCTTCGGATGGATAGACTTCATCAACGACATCGAGGTGTCGGGCGCATTGCTCAAAGCAGTCGAGGACTATGGCCGCAGCAAGGGGATGACGGAGATTGTGGGTCCGTTGGGCTTTACCGATATGGACCCCGAGGGTATGCTCATCCATGGTTTTGACCAACTCGGTACGCTCGCCACCATCTACAACTACCCCTACTACCCCGAGCATATCGAGCGCCTTGGCGGATTTGAGAAAGACAACGACTATGTGGAGTACAAGCTCTTCGTACCCAAGGAGGTGCCCGAACGCTATGCCAAGATAGCCAGCATGATAGAGCGCCGCTACAACCTTCATGTGAAAAAACTCACCCGCAAGGAGGTGTTCGAGGGTGGCTACGGACAGAAGGTGTTCCGCGTACTCAACGAGTGCTTCAAGGACCTCTACTCATTCTCCGAACTCACCGAGCGACAGGTCGACCAATATGTGAGGATGTACATGCCGATGGCAGACCTCAGCCTCTTCACCGTGATAGAAGACTGGAACATGGAGCCCCACAAGGTTGTGGGAGTGGGTCTTACCCTTCCCTCACTTACCCGCGCCCTGCAGAAATGCCGAAAAGGGCGTCTGTGGCCTTTCGGTTGGTGGCACCTGCTGCGCGCCATCAAATGGCACAAGACCAATATCGTAGACCTCTATCTGGTTGGTGTGCTGCCTGAGTACCGCAACAAGGGAGCCAATGCGCTGCTCTTCTCCGACCTCATCCCCCGCTATGCCGCATACGGTTTCGACTGGGGTGAGACCAATGTGGAGATGGAGAGCAACACCAACGTGCAGAGCCAGTGGGGCGAACTCAAGACAGAACTGCACAAACGCCGCAGGTGCTACAGGAAAAAGATTTAAACCTCTTCTCCCATTTTTCTTTTTTTCCCTTTTTCATTTGGAGAAAAACGGGAAAATGCCTAACTTTGCACATTTAGAGGAATATGTGTAAACAGGGTTTGTTGTGACCCTATCCGAAGAAACAAAAACCATGCAAGAAGAGAAAGATATCTTTGACCCTGCGCAGCAGCAGGTGGAATACACTGATAAAAATATCGTCACCCTTACCGGCATCCAGCATATCCGCACCCGCCCCGGCATGTATATCGGCCGCTTGGGCGATGGGTCGCTTGCCGAGGACGGCATCTATGTGCTGCTCAAGGAAGTAATCGACAACTCCATCGACGAGTTCAAGATGAATGCCGGCAAGCGCATCGAGGTGGACATCGAGGATAATTTGCGCGTGCGTGTACGCGACTACGGAAGAGGCATCCCTCAGGGCAAGCTCATCGAAGCTGTCAGCGTGCTCAACACCGGAGGAAAATACGACTCCAAGGCATTCAAGAAGAGCGTCGGACTCAACGGCGTGGGTGTGAAGGCCGTCAATGCCCTCAGCTCCCGCTTTGAGGTGCGCTCCTACCGCGAAGGGAAGGTGCGCAGTGCCATTTTTGAGCGCGGTGAGCTACAAAAAGACAGCACCGGGGACAGTGCCGACGAAAACGGCACCTACATCTGGTTTGAGCCCGACAACACCATGTTCAAGAACTACCGCTTCCGCGACGAGATCGTGGAGACGATGCTCCGTAATTATACCTACCTCAACACCGGCCTGACCATCATGTACAACGGCAGGCGCATCCTCAGCCGCAACGGACTGGAGGACTTGCTCAACGACACGATGACCAGCCAGGGCATCTACCCCATCGTCCACCTCAAGGGCGAGGACATCGAGATTGCCTTCACCCATACCAACCAGTATGGCGAGGAATACCACTCGTTCGTCAACGGCCAGCACACCACACAGGGTGGCACACACCAGAGCGCCTTCAAGGAGCATATCGCCAAGACCATC
>JAGCXX010000007.1 GCA_017961115.1 Prevotella sp.
ACGTAATCAATTCCTGATAGGTCAGGCGGTTGGTTCGGCGTTCTCTGCATCTGGGCGAAAGATTGTTGCGTCTGGATGGACTCCTTTACGGGCTCAACTCGTTCAACAGTCACTTCGCCGTCTTTTTCATTGTAGGCCATCTTGATTCCGTGCGCCTCCGCAAGGGTGATGAGCATCTGAATCTCTGCCTTGTGGGACAGGTCGCTTTTACGAAGATAGCCAAGTGTGGCTGCATCATTATCTGCCACCTTCTGAGTTTTTTGTTTATTTGTAGCCATAGCTTATTTTTTACGTTTGAGTGTGTGTTTATTAGAATGAGAGAAATGAAAGCGAAAGCGGTATTTCTCCTTGTCATCATCGTCAAGGTCACGCCAACCACGATTATTGCCGCCACCTCCACCACCTATGGAGAGTGGCTTGGCGTATGGCATGAGCAACAGATCGCACAATAATTCAAGACCGACAAAGGATGTCTTACTATCTTTGGAGTTTTCATGCTCCGCTTGGAAATCGGTCTGATAATCCATAGGCATGTGGGACAGCAGACCGTCTGGTGACGTATAACCGCCAGATGGTTGTTTACCATTTGGGAACACTTTGTCAAACTCTGGATAGGCACTGTCTATGACTTTGCAAGCTTTCCAGTCATTGATGTAGTGGAGTTGCTGCCTATAATCCTCATACCAATCATGCACATTGTAATGGGTTATCTGCTTCAAGTCTCCAAACTTCTCTGTGAGGGCAGAGAGTTTCAATTTGTTGTCGAGCTGCCTTCCGCTGAAAGTGTATTTTCCATCGGTGAAGACAACGCCCATCAATCTGCCGTTGACATTGTTGTAATGGAAGTGCAACTTCAATCCCTCGGCTCGGAGCGCTTTGTCGAACTGTTGCCAGTCGGCACACTGTTTTTTGCAGCACATCACCTTGTCGTAGAACTGGTATTTCACTTTCTCCTTGCCTCGGAGCTTGTTTCTGTTGACGTTCACCTTGCCCTCAGAGATGTAGAGACCGTACTTCTTGGTGAGATACTTGCAGATACGTGCATTGCGCTCCTTCTCATAGGCTGTGCTGATAACGTGACCGTTTCTATCCACCATAGAGCACATCATGTGGGCGTGGTCATGGTCGGTGTCATAGTGACGTGTCATGATGAACTCGGTGTTCTTGATACCCATCAGTTCCATGTGCTCACGGACGATTTTACGTATCAGTTCATCAGTAACTCTGTTGCAGTCCTTCTTGTGGAAAGAGTAGGTATAGTGTCCCACGGGTTCACGGATATTGTTGTTCCCCTTTGTGGCGTATGCCTCAAAGATTTGAGCAACAGTCTTGTTGTCCAAAAGCGGAATGCCCTCACTATGCATGATGACCTTGGCTTTCTTGTCCTTGTCGTACTTTCCGGTGATGTAGTCGAGACATCCCTAGAAGTATTGCCCATGTTTTCTCTTGCAAATCATAGTTGCTCCTTTCGTTAATGGGTGATACGGTCGTCTGTTGTACTTATAGGCTCTGACAGGTCGCCACCGCGAAGTATTCTGCGGATAAGCTCAGTCAAAGAGATGATAAGCTGCTCAGCCTTGAAGCGTACGGAAACGAACCCTCCAGCATTGGCTTGATGCGCAATCTGGTTGGTATTGTTTGCCATGCCGCACACGTCACTCAATTGATCTATGTTATCGTCGCTCATGTGTGCCTGAACGATGGCATCCAGTCCTGCCTCGTGCAGGTAAACGTCATCAGGTTTGCCAGCCTGTTCAGCTTTGTACTGGATGATATTCTCTTCCTCGTCGTTGTAGCTCACCTTGTGGTGATGGTTGCGACGTTCATATCTGGCAAGCTTCGGCCTCCCTCCGGCACGGCGCGTGTCGATGCCTCCGTTCTTTCTATTGGTTTCTTCCATATACAATCAGTTTTACTTTTTTGTTCTACAATCTAATGATACCTAATATATAAGGGTAGGGGAAAAAAGACGTTTTAAGGATAGCAAGTTTACGGTTTGGCTCAGTGGTGTGCAAGGCATCATCAGTGTGCCTGGCACCATGCAGGGCAAAGCCCGTTGCATCAAAGGAAGCGGCTATACGTGGGCGTATAGTGGCTGACGTGGTTTTTGGCGACCAAAAACACAAACTTGCTTCCTTAAAAAACGTCTCAATCATTCTGAACCTGATACTCGTTTTTGGTATCTGGTTTTGAAGGTCCTCTGCTCTCCTGGCCAGCAAAGAGATCCGAAACCATGACTGCGGAATAGCCTCGGTTCACTATGCGGTCGGGAGTGTCGTTATAGGACTTACCGATAGGGGCAGAAGGCACAATCGGGGTTGCACCTTCGGTTGCCTCTGGAGCTGAAGAGCGGTCTATGTCCGAAAGGCTCTGACTGTCGAGGACGGAAGCGGCATCTGTTTTACAATCATTGATATGACTACCGTCATGGGGCACGGCATTGTGGTTGTCTGGTTGTCCATTGGAATGGTCTGCCGGATTACCATCAGTGCCGTTAGACATGGTACTACCATCAGGAAAGAGCCATGAAGTTATACAGGTCATGTCAGCAATGGTAGCCAGACGCGAGCGGTGCATGCGGATGATGCCGCGTTGCTCCATCTTGCGCATGATAGCCTCAAACTTCTTGCGTCCGATGCTAAAACGTGCGCAGCAGGAATGGATGGAACACTCCACCTGGCCCATGTCGAGCGTGATAAGATTGCCGCGCTTGGAGGTGGAACTGGGTGTAACGGACGTGTTCTTTATCAGTTGTCCGAGAATGGCAAAATGGCTTGTGCCGTTTGTTGTCTCGGAGAGGAAGTCTATCGCCTCGGCGGTGAGACTAAGGTTTACCTTGGTGAAAGGTAGTGAAGTGGAATTGTTATTCATTGTTTTTCCGATTTAAAAATTTGACATTGCTTTGAAAAGAAGAAGGTTTGTTGTCTTGTCGCCAGCTTCGCTATCAGTGGATTTGACCAACAGATAGTTGGAGCGAGCGACCACCCAAAAGTGAGGAAGGGTTGGGACTTGTCCCAAGTTGTCCCTCGGTTGGGAAAACACTTCTTGTTTTTTCTAAGCATCTTGTTTTTTCTTTATTGATAAAATTCTTGGGACAAAGGGACAGTAGAATGCTATGAGGTCAGAATGGAAGTTCGGGCTCTATGCTTTCTTCTTTCCCTTCTATTAAACCTTGCGTAGCATTACCTATCCTCACCCAGGGATGCTTTGCCCGTCCCGTCTTGTCGCAGTAGGCAGGGTGCAAGCCCTTGACCTTCTCTTGTTCGCTCCGTTCCCACCCATCTACCAGAGACATCAGTCGGTTGATGTACTGCGCGGTGTACTTGGCTGGATTTCGGCGTACCAAGTCATTGGGCAACTCTTCTATAATCTGTCGGGGACAAACCATGTTGAGCAACACCTCTGGCTTGCCGTCGGGTGCAGATTCGGTATATGCACCTTTCTGATAGGCAGCACGCATTGGAATGCTCCAAGAGGTGTAGGCTCTTGGCACCATGCGCTCCAGATAGAGACGGATGTCATCAAGGATAGGGTCATTGTGGATGCTTGAATGGTTCAGCTGTACGGCGTTTGCCTCTGCTTCCTGTTCGGGACTGAGATAGAGGTTGGTACCCTTAGCATAATAGGTATAAGCCTCTGCCCACAATTGGTTCACCTCAGACTGCAATTTTGGTAACCATGTAGAGACATGCCCATTGCCATTCACCGTGACTATCCACCAACGACGGTTTCCGTTGTCACCCTGTAGGAAATTGGTCTCGTTGGTGGTGGCAGCAAAGACATTGTGCCGCAGAAACTCAACCACCTTGCGTCCCGTAGGCGGGTCGCATGGAATCGCTTCTGCGGCTTAGAAATGCCTTTGCAGCCTCTGCATCATTGGCTCTCTTCATGCCGTTGAGTTCACTTATTTCAATGATCCATCCGTTGGTGATGGTCTCCACCTTCTCCTTGTCGCCGCTGGCGAAGGAGAATGAGTCGTTGAACCATCGGTCACCAATGGTCTTGAAGAAAGTGCTCTTGCCTATTCCCTGTGGCCCAGGCAAGGTAAGTACATTGTCGAACTTGCACCCAGGCTCGAAGGCACGAGCCACGGCAGCCACAAACCATAGCTTGGTCTGTTCCCTGACAAGAGGAGTGTCTTCTGCACCAAGATAGTCGATGATGGCAGTCTCAATACGTGGCATGCCATCCCACATCTCCTTGCGTATAAACTCCTGGACGGGATTATAGCTGCGCTCTGAAGCTGTTGTCTTCAGCAACTCAAATACCTTGTTCTGAGTCAGGCGGAGTTGGTAGGTCTGCTCCAGATAGTCCTGAATCTTTCCTACCGACTCCTCATCCACCTTGTTGCCGTTGACATTGAGGAACAACGGAGAGAAGGAGATGTCGTCCTGACAGAAGGTATCGAAGCGGATCTGGCTCAGATTCTCATCGTGAGTGAAGATGGCCCTGTAGTTGCTGATGCTCTTTGTCAGATTACCCTTGTCGTCAACTGACAGACTGTCTTTCCAATCACCTTCCATACTACTTCTTAATAGATATGGTAGTACCAGCCTCCTTGGCAAGGCTCAAAGCCAGTTCGGAGTCAACGGTAATCTTTCGGTTCACCTGAGTGATGGCTGCATCAATGACACCGCTCTTCTTGATACGATTGGCGGTTGGGATGCTACACCCGAAGATTTTGGCGATTCCTGCTATACCATATTCATAATGTTTCTCTGGCACCACTTCGGCAGGTACCTTTGCCGTTTGCTTTTCAGCATTTTGGAGGAGTAGGACAAACTCTTGTCCCGACATCATGCAGATGGGCTTCTCCAGCAATTGTTCTATTGTTACTAAACGAGTCATAAAAACATAATTCTTTTTGTGGTCTGCCAGTTGTACTTCCTGACGTTCCGATTAAACATACTTTCTTGGTTCATGAACCATCTTTGAACTCCCGTGATTTGGAATCCGATGGCAAAGGTAGTCTGTTTAAGTCGATGAAGAATTATGAGTGCTATACGCCAAAAAGTGAGTAAGTTTTAATTGTATGGTTTTGAAACACATTTTAAGATTTAGACAAGGCAAAAGGCTGAAAAATAGGGGGTAACAAGCGTTTTTGATATAGGGGCATACAAAATGAGCCGCATAACTCTAAGGTGAGTCATGCGGCTTTTACATTGTCCCGACTAACGATGGATTATAATATACGTTTTGGAAACTTCTCAGTGCGTGAAATAAATGTTTGCTTAAAAAGGGGAAAAGTTCAAAATTTTGTTTTCTCAACTGTTTTCCCATCATAATTTGACACTCCGAGAAACCTTATTTACATGTCTTACTTGGACTGATACGATGCCAAGTTTATCAAAAAATCATGGAGCTATCAAAACGGCTGTGTTTTCCCATTGTTTTCCCGAAAAGAAAAATCAGCAACTTAAATTTCTTCTAAGTTGCTGATTTTTAGTGTGGACCAGCCTGGGCTTGAACCAGGGACCTCCAGATTATGAGTCTGTTGCTCTAACCAACTGAGCTACAAGTCCAGTGCAAAAAAGAGGGCTGCAATATGCTATATTGCGGTTTTGCGGTTGCAAAGGTACGAAGAAAAGTTGTAAGTTGAAAGTTGAAAGTTTGCTTTTGGTTAATCTTTTTTAACAGTGTATCGAAAAGGCAAAACATATTATAGTAGGTGATAGGTGTTGCCCGAAAGAGGTTTTATGGCGCCCTTCATCTCAAGCGAGAAGAGAAGGGCGTTGAGGGTGCCGATGGGTATGTCGGTCTGCATGGCGATTAGATTGGCTTGCAGGTCGCCTGACTGCTTGAGGCAATCGACGACTTTCAGCTCATCAGGAGTAAGGTCAGGGAAAATCTGGCGTTCGATGCCCTGCTGGCGTGCCTTGCTAATGTCGGCTGTGGAGTGCCACTGCATAAGGTTCAGTATGTCTTGGGCTGAGGTTATGAGGGTGGCTTTATTGTCGCGGATAAGGTTGTTGGTGCCCTCGCTGGCTGGTGATAGGATGGAACCTGGTATGGCAAACACCTCACGATGATAGTCTTGTGCGAGGCGCGCGGTGAAGAGTCCGCCACCATGAGAGGCGCTCTCAACCACAATGAGGGCATCGCTCATGCCTGCTATGATGCGGTTGCGCTGCAGAAAATAGGGAGCGAGAGAGCGTGTGCCATGAAAGAACTCGGTCACTACACCACCATTGCCGAGGCACATCTTGTTGGCATCCTTACGATGCACTGAGGGGTAGAGGGTGTCTTGTCCATGGGCTACGACGCCTATGGTTGGCAAACCATTGGCAAGTGCTGCACGATGGGAACAGATGTCTATGCCGTAAGCCAGTCCGCTGACAATGATAATATCAGGACACAGACTGGCGAGGTCTTTCACGATGGTATTGATGCAGTCATGTCCGTAAAGAGTGCTCTTGCGAGTGCCTACCATACTAATGATATGAGGGGCGTTGAGGTCAACCTTGCCTCGGGTGAAGAGAACCATTGGGGCATCGTTGCATTGGCGCAGACGGTCGGGGTAGTCGGCATCGCTGATGGTGAGGATGCGGACGTTGTTTCGCTCACACCATGCTATCTCTTCCTTAGCGCGTTGTTCTTCTTCTGGGAATGATTTTCCTAACTTCTTCAACACACCATCAGCCGTACCCTCCTCATCATACAGTGACTTGATGACGGAGAGCCCATATTGCTCTAAGGCGAGCTGGGAGAGGATAAGATGTGGGGTCAGTTCATAATTCATTATTAGGAATTGAGTATAGATACTGCACCAAATTCTGTCCGACTGCCTTGAGGGTGTTTTTGTCGAGAGGGTGTATGTCATCGTTGACGGTGTGCCATGTAGGACCGAAGGCGC
>JAGCXX010000078.1 GCA_017961115.1 Prevotella sp.
CAGATTGGTAAGGTCCTTGACGTATGAAGCGGTATCGTTGAATATTTTCATTTCCATCAAATGATTTTTGTCAGACATAGTAGCAGGCTACAATATTATCCCGCCTGCATAATAAAGACGAACAAAACGCCAATTTGTTATACAAGAAATAAAATATTAAAAATTTTTCACATTTGAAGATCAACACAGCAACACATCACTCTGCTTGCTCTCCAAGAATCTGCTTGATTTCCTCGTCTGTCTTGGAGAGTTTGTCCTTGCAAAGTTTGATGAGTTCCTGTGCTCTTTTCAGTTGTTCCGTCAGGGAGTCGATGTCGAGCTGGTCGTTCTCCATCTTCCTGACGATTGACTCGAGCTCAGCGACAGCTGCCTCATAATTGATTTTATCGGGCATATTTTAGGAGTTTAGGAGTTTAGACATATGATTCTTTTTGAGGAGTTTGGGAGTTTAGGAGTCTAGGAGTTTAGACATATGATTCTTTTTGAGGAGTTTAGGAGTCTGGGAGTTTAGGAGTTTAGACATATGATTTGCAAACTTTCATCCTTCATCTTTCATCCATCCTGAGGAAGCGGACTATCAATCTTTCATCCTTCATCCTTCATCTTTCATCCAAACGAGCACCCTCATCTTTCATCCAAACGAGCACTTTCATCTTTCATCCAAACGAGCTTACCTTTATGCATCATCTTTGGGGAATTCGAGAGGGTTGCGGCGCAGAGTCTCAACAAAATCAGAGATTTTCTGCATTTCACGTGGAATTCTGATACTCTGCGGGCAGTGAGGCACGCATTGTCCACATCCTATGCAATGGTCTGCCTGTCTCATCTTAGGTACGGCACGGTCGAGTCCGATAAGATACTCACGCCTCCTCTTTTTGTATTCCTCTTGCATGTTGGCAACAGGCAAACTTCCCTCGTTTTTGCACTTGTTGTAATGGACAAAAATACCGGGGATATCAATGCCATAAGGACAGGGCATGCAGTATTTGCAGTCGTTGCATGGTATGTTGTTCACACCAACCAACTCCTTCGCCACCTCATACAGGAATTGGTTGTCCTCTTCCGTGAGGGGTACAAGAGGACAATAAGACAGCAGATTGTCTTTCAAATGTTCCATATACGTCATGCCACTAAGTACGGTGAGCACACCATCTGGAGTGCCTGCATACCTAAAAGCCCAGGATGCCACCGATTTTTCCGGGTCTCGTGTTTTGAGTTTTGATATAAGGAATTGTGGCATATTGGCCAAACGGCCTCCAAGCAACGGTTCCATTATCACGGCAGGAATGTTCCTCTTCTGCAATTCCGCATATAGATAGCTGGCATCAGTATTGTCACTGTTAATCTCATTGGCAAAATCCCAGTCAAGATAGTTGAGTTCTATCTGAACAAAATCCCAATGATATTTGTCGTGATGCTCAAGCAGATAATCAAAGACCTTGATATCGCCATGGTAGGAGAAGCCCAGGTTGCGTATACGCCCCGCCTCCCTTTCCTGCACAAGGAAATCCAGGATTCCATTGTCGAGATATCTGGTATGGAGGTTGTCCATGCCACCACCACCTATGGAATGAAGCAGGTAGTAGTCGATATAGTCCACCTGCAAATATCGCATGGAATCGTGGTACATCTTAATCGAACCTTCCCGAGTCTGAGTGGAGGGGTTGAAGTTGGAGAGTTTGGTGGCAACGAAATATTTGTCTCGCGGATATTTATGCAAGGCAATGCCTGTGGATTCCTCGGAATGCCCCATGCAATAAGCTGGTGACGTGTCAAAATAATTCACACCATGCTCCATGGCATAATCCACCAGTCTGTTGACCATTTCCTGGTCAATGGTTTCATTTCCTTTTTCTCCTTTAGTAGGAAGGCGCATCATGCCATAGCCCAACAACGAAATCTTGTCGTTGGTCTTTGGATTGACCCTATAAGTCATCTTATCTGTCGGAGGTTCCACCTGATTGCGATAATCATCTTGAGTGGCATTGGCCACACTACTCTTTCCACACCCTACCAAAGCGGCAGAGGCAGCAGCGGCTCCACCACCGAAGAGTTTGAGGAATTGGCGTCTGGATATATTTTTTTTCATGATTTTTTACTGGATTTATGGGGTTAAATAGGATTGGGGAGAAGTGGGCTACTAAATTGATTTGTGCACCTCATGACCTTCAACATAGATGGCAGGAAGAGGACGTGACGGACATAAATGCTCACAAGCACCGCAACCAATACAGCGCGACTCATTGACAGCCGGCACAAACGGTGTGTCGTCGTCCTCCTCATCAAGCGGTACCATCTCAATGGCTCCAGCAGGACAATGACGGGCGCAGTTTCCGCACTCCACACCATCGGTCACCGCAATGCAGTTTTTCTTAATCCACACGGCATGTCCTATCTGAACGGCCGTCTTTTCTTCCAATGTGATAGGCTCGATGGCTCCAGTGGGACATACCTCTGAGCATTGGTTGCACTCTGGTCTGCAATAACCTCTCTCGTAGGACATGACCGGCTGCATGAGCGTCATCAGTCCACCAGAGGGCCTGAGCACCTCATTGGGACACTCCGACACACAAAGTTGGCAACCCGTGCACCGCTTCGCCATGTTGTTGGCACTCATCGAACCCGGCGGAGTGAGAGGGGTCTGCCGATGCGGTGCCACCTTATCCTCAATCACCGCCAGACCACCATCCACTTTCTTCTTCTCCTCAGCAAGGGCAGCCGTGGCGAGCAATGTCGTGGCGAGGAGGAAAGAACGCTTGCTCTTGTCCACCTCCCTGGCTTCACCCTCAGATGACTCATCCTTTGCCAAGGGCGTGAGATGGGTGTAGCTCAAGGCTCCAAACTTGCACGCTTTCTGGCAGTTGCCGCAGACCACACATCTGCTGTAGTCCACCGTATGTGTCTTATAATCGATGCAAGCAGCCTTGCAGTTTTTGCTGCAGAGGGAGCAGTTGCGGCATTTTCCCTCATCAAATCTGATTTTCATCCACGAGAAGCGTGCAAAGAAACTCAGCACCGTGCCTACAGGACAGATGGTGTTGCAATAGGTGCGACCGTTGCGCCATGCCAGCACACCGACAACGACCAATGTCACTGCTGCGACAACCAGCGTCGAAACACTTTTCACCCAAACCTCCGTGGTATAGAAGGCATAACTGTCGGCTCTCTCGGCTATCCCTGCCAGCACATTGTTGCCCAACCGCCACAATGGCTGCAGCAGATGGGTGGCAATGCGTCCAAAAGCACTGTAGGGTGCCAGCAAGGCGACGATGGAACCCAGCCCTGCTGCAAAAGCAGCCACTATGACAGCGAGCATGGTGTATCTCAGCCAAGACACCGCCTTCGAATATGAATATTTGTTCTTCTTGCGATTAAGTTTGGCCAGGACATCCTGCATTACGCCCAATGGGCAGATGACCGAACAGTATATCCTTCCAAAGACCAATGTGAGCAGAAGCAATACTGCAAGAACCACAAAATTGAGTGCTAACAAGGCTGGCAGAAACTGTACCTTTGCCATCCATGACAGCCAATGATGTGCTGTTCCCGTGAAATCAAGAAACAACAACGTAATGCCAACAAACATGATTGTTGAGAGTGTAATTCTTATTTTCCTTAGCATATCAATAAAATATTTTGCCCTATACGTTGCAAAGATACGAATAAGCGAGTGGAAAGCAAAATAAAATACGAAGTTTTTATTTTCTTTCCCGAGCAGGAGTATCTTCGGCACAGCCATCATTTATCTTTCTTCCAACACCTTTGGAAGGTTTTTTGCAGAAAAAATCTTTAATTACCTCATTTAAATGATAACATTGTTTAAAAAGAGGGGGCATTTTTTGTGCAAATGACGGATTTCACTACCTTTGCACAAGTTTGTGAGGCCATGCCACATGAACCGATTAGAAATGTATGGAATGAGATACCGGATGATCTACCTGATGTTGCTGCTCGCTGTCATCACAGCGAGTTGCCGGCATCATCCCACAATGCGGGAGATGGGCATCGTGCTCGACACCTTGCAAGCTACTGGTGGCGTCGCGCTGACCGACTCCGTCGAGAGCCCGCGTTGCACGGTCGATATCGAACTCATCACCATCGCCAACAAGGAATATGCTCCTCTGTGCGACAGCCTGATTCGAAGCGGAGTGCTCTCACCCGAATACCTCTCCCTGACCGACCGGCACATTGAGCCAAAAGAAGCCGTCGACTCCTTCATCAGTCGCTATTGCAACGACTACCGCACCTTCTATTCGGGCCTGTTCACCGATGAGGGCGACACAGCAACGGCAACCATTGGTTTCAAATTGCGCACCGACATTGAAGAGGGGCGCGACAGCATATTGACCTATAGGGCACACATCACCAACCGACAGGGAGCGGTGACGACCGACTACACCGTATGCCGCAACCTCGACCTGCCGAGAAAACGCATCTTGGATTTGGAAGAAGTCTTCGTCCCTGGTTATCAAAATGGACTCTGTGATGCCATTGCTGCCCAATTGATGAAGCAGTCGGCCAAAAAGAGCATGGACGAGTTGAGAGCCGCTGGCTTCTTCAACGGCATCGACATCTACCCCACTTCCAACTTCCTGTTAGGACAAAACGCCATCACATTCGTCTATGTCGCCGGCGAAATAGCCGACAGGGAAAAGGGAGAGATTCAAGTGGAGGTGAAATATTCCAAAGTCAAGCATCTGCTGAAACGATGAACGAGATATTGAGACTTTTCCCCAACCTGACCGCACGGCAGGTGAGTCAGTTGGAAGCACTCAACGGACTGTATACTGAGTGGAACCAGAAAATCAATGTCATCTCAAGAAAGGACATTGAGAACCTCTACCAGCATCATGTCCTCCACTCGCTCTCCATCGCCCATTTTGTGCATCCCACAGCAGGAACTGAGATACTCGACTTTGGCACAGGCGGCGGATTCCCCGGCATTCCCCTTGCCATTGTTTGGCCTGAGGTGAAATTCCATCTTATCGATGGTACCGGCAAGAAAATCCGTGTTGCCACCGAGGTGGCTCAGGCTGTCGGATTGGAGAATGTGCGCGCCTCCCATATCCGCGGAGAGGAGGAGCGTGGCCGCTACGACTTTGTCGTCAGCCGTGCCGTGATGCCCCTGCCCGACCTTGCCCGCATCGTGCGCAAGAACATCTCGCGGCGACAGCAAAATGCCATTGCCAACGGCATCCTCTGCCTGAAGGGCGGCGACCTTACCGCGGAAACGGCACCATTTCGCCGGACAGTGGAAACATACGACCTCCACGAATGGGCCGGCGACAATTGGTTTGAAGGAAAATACTTGATATACCTACCGATATGATCAATATTCAACGATTTGTGTGCAACATGCTGCAGGAAAACTGCTATGTGGTGAGTGATGACAGCAAGGAATGCGTCATCATCGACTGCGGAGCATGGTATGAGGAAGAACGCAAGGCTGTGAAGGACTATGTGGTCAGCAATGGCCTCACCCCTACCCATCTGCTCTGCACCCATGGACATGTGGACCACAATTTCGGAATCGACACCATCAGCGAAGCCTTTGGGCTCCAGCCTGAGATACACGAGGAAGATGCCGGTTTCATGGAGCATCTCTCCGACCAAGCCGTCGAGTTCATTGGCATCCGTCCCAGCAACAATTATCCGGCGGTGGCCCATTACCTGAAAGACGGTGATGAGATTGGCTTTGGCACACACCAACTGCACGTCATCCACACCCCGGGCCATTCCCGTGGTTCGGTGTGCTTCCATATCCCCGACGAGCACGTGCTGTTTACCGGCGACACCCTCTTCCGCCAGTCCATCGGGCGCACTGACTTCGAGGGCGGCAGCATGATGCAAATCATACAAAGCCTCCGCCTGCTCGCCCAATTGCCCGACGAGACCGTCGTCCTCACTGGTCATGGACCGCAAAGCACCATGGGCGAAGAACTGCGCTCAAACCCATTCCTCGACCGATGACAGAGAAAATCATACTCGGCATCGACCCCGGGACAGCCGTGATGGGCTATGGGGTTATCCGCGTGGCAGGACAACGCGCCACGATGGAAGTGTCGGGTGTCATCGACCTTCGCAAGATAAGCGACCCCTATCTGAAACTGGGGCATATCTTTGAACGTGTGACAAGCATCATCGCCTCATATCTCCCTGATGAGGTGGCCATCGAGTCTCCCTTCTATGGGAAGAACGTGCAGTCGATGCTGAAATTAGGACGGGCTCAGGGGGTGGCCATCGCCGCCGCCATCCAGCGCGACATCCCCATACATGAGTATGCCCCGCTAAAAATCAAGATGGCAATAACGGGCAATGGCAGTGCCTCTAAAGAACAGGTTGCCGGTATGCTCCGGCGTCTGCTCAACATCCCTGAGGGCGACATGCCCAACTTCCTTGATGCCACCGACGCATTGGGAGCAGCCTATTGCCATTACCTCCAGATGAACCGTCCGGAGTCGCAGGCACACTTCAGGGGGTGGAAAGATTTTGTAAACAGAAACCAGCAACGCGTATGCAAGCCACCATCAGAATCACCGAAGGTGTAGCACGCATGCCCAAGTGGCGCATGGCTCAGCCTGTGAACTTTGAGGCCCTCGACGGCGAGCATATCGCCATTGTCGGTCCCAATGGTGGCGGCAAGTCGATGCTGGCTGCCATACTCATCGGGCGACACCCGCTGCTGATACATGACCCGGAATACGATTTCCGTCCCAGCACACGTCCCCTGGCTGCCGACAACATACGGTATATCACCTTCCGCGACTGCTATGGCGGTGACAACGACAACACCTATTACCTGCAGCAGCGGTGGAACCAACATGATATCGACGAGACAACACCCACGGCAGGAGCATTGCTCGAAGAGGCTTTCCTCCTGTCTGGTCCCGACAACAAAGAGCGCAGGACGGCACAGCAGCATCTTTACAAGCTGTTTGGGCTTGCTCCCCTGCTCGACAAATACATCATCCTGCTCTCAAGCGGAGAGTTGAGGAAATTCCAGTTGGCAAAGGCGCTGTTCTCACAGCCCCGCATCCTGATTATGGACAACCCGTTCATCGGTCTCGATGCACCGACAAGGGCATTGCTCTCCCAACTGCTCAACCAGATGGTCAGCGAGTATGCCCTGCAACTCATCCTGCTGCTCTCCAAGACCGACGACATCCCTGCTGTGGTGACCCATGTGGTGGAGGTGCGCGATATGGTGGCAGGTGAAAAAATGACCCGGGAGGAATACCTGTCCCTCCGTGCCAAACGACCTGGGCATGTGCTCACCCACCTACAGGAAGAGGCCATTGCCGACCTCCCCTACTCTGCTCAGGAATACCATACAGAAGAAGTGCTGAACTTCCACGACGTGAGCATCCGATATGGCGAGCGCACGATACTGAAGGAACTCAATTGGACCGTTCACAATGGCGAGCGCTGGGCACTGAGCGGACGCAACGGAAGCGGAAAGTCTACACTGCTGAGCCTTGTCTGCGCAGACAACCCTCAGGGCTACGCATGCGACATCACATTGTTCGACCGACAGCGAGGCAGCGGCGAGACCATCTGGGACATCAAGCGACATATCGGATATGTGTCGCCTGAGATGCACAGAGCATACAACAAGGACCTGCCCGCCGTGCGCATCGTGGCAAGCGGACTGAAAGACTCCGTCGGTCTCTATGTGCATCCTACGGAAGAAGAATACGACACCTGCCGTTGGTGGATGGACATCTTCGGCATCAGGCATCTTGCCGACCGTACCTTCTTGACCCTCTCCAGCGGAGAACAGCGACTGGTGCTGCTTGCACGCGCCTTTGTCAAAGACCCGGAACTGCTGATACTCGACGAACCCCTCCATGGACTCGACGACCGCAACCGGCAGTTGGTGAAGGATATCATAGAAGCCTTTTGCAGGCGTCGCAACAAAACTCTGATTATGGTGACTCACTATGAGGAAGAACTACCACCCTGCATCGACAAGCATCTTCATTTAAATTGATGCTCGAAAACTGATGCTTGAAAATTGAAGATTAAAAATCAAGATAGGAACAAAACAATCGTTATGATGAAACGTATACTTTTTATTCTTACGATGCTGGCCATAGTGGCTGGCGCATCCGCCCAAGAGGCATACAACGAGGCCATCAGAATGGCAAAGGCTGTGGCTGACGACACGTCACGCTCATTGGATGAACGGCGTATTGCCACATTCAAGAAAGACGCCCTCTACTATCTGGGGTCTCAGTCCTACAAACTGACACCTGACAGTTCGGCCACAATGCTCGACTATCAGGCACTGGCATTGTTTCAGTTCATCAACCTTTTCCAGGGAAGCCTCGCCATGGCACCGAAGAAAAACCGTAGCACCATCATCGAATTGTTCAAGAGTGTGAGCCTCGCCCATCCCCGTTTCCACGACCCCAACAAGGAATACGTGATGGCATACATCACCACGGAGGGTTTTCTGACCAAATTCTCTCTTGACACCGACTGGGTGGCTGCCTACAACGACATCAGGAAAAGATTGTCGAGATAATGTGCCATCCGCCCATTTGAGCGGATGGTTTAGCTTTCATCCAACATATTTGTTTAGTCTATGAGGATTCTCACGATGCCCATGATGTCGGCAACAGTGATGTCCTTGTCGAAGTTGACATCAGCATTGCGGAAGAAAAATCCTTCTGCCCCACCATTCATCACATAACGTACAGTGAGCATGACATCTGCCACTGACACGATGCCATCGCCATTGGCATCACCCAAAACGATTCCCTCATATGGGATGTATGCCGTGAACTTTTGCAACGTGAAGTTGCCTCCGCAGTCATAATCATAGTTGCCATTCTCATCGGCAAAGAGGAATTCAGTTAGATAATTCTTTGCAGACCCACCACGACTGAAGTCATACCTATGATAGATGATGGTCTTGTCGTCTCCTAATCCTGCCGCATGGAAGACGGTGCCTTCACTGCCGTCAACATCACTTGCGACACTGGAGTTTTGTCCCAAGCCATATCCCTCCACAAGCTGAAGCGGCCTACTTCCTGAATGGCCGACTTTTTTGTTTGCCCACAATATTTTCTTCGAATCAACATACATCTTATCTTGCAGGAAAGCACTGGCGAAAGTATACTCTCCTGTTGTCCAATAAGCCCATCTGCCTATTGTCGTCGCCTCAGACCATAGGTCAGCGCCCAAAGTGGCTGCAGCATCCGCAGCCTTGATGGAACTAAAGTCCGGACTGTCGTAGTGAATGACATAAGGCTTCTCCACGGTCATGGAAACCGTATTGTCACTATAGCCATCTTCTGAGGCTGTCAGGTAGAGCGTTCCGGGGCTAGTGAAGGTGAAGGCGGGTTCATTGCCATTGGTAATCATGATGTTGTCGACCATGGCATTGGAATTATTCCTTCCGAGGTTGATGAACATACCATGAATCCCCATCTGGATATTGCTGTCACTGATGGTATAGTTGCCTGAAGCCAATGTGGCAGAACCTGAGTAAACAATATAGCTCACCTCCCTTGTGGTCTGATTGACGGTGACCTTGAAATGATACCATGAGTTATCCTTCAGGACAAACGAATTGTTGTCACCCTCCACAGTATAGGTTGTTCCCTTATTGGCACCACCGTTGATGCGGAACACATAGTCATTATTTTCGTCTCGGTGCCATTCCCACCATGAATTGTTTAGATTCGGCACATTTCCTCCGTATAGCAGCAGAGAGTTGTTCACGTAATTGCCCTGAGCGGGATGGAAAGCCACATCAAACTCTGCGCAATAGACATCATCCAGACGAGAGGTAAAGGAGGTATATGCATATCTGGAACCCGAGCCCCCACCCTGAGCGAGGTCGATGTAGTTGCCATGTGTCTCATCATAATTGAGCGCGATGGTCACGTTGCATGTCCACCCCGACGCATCCGTGCTGTTCTCATAATCCTGCAAATACCTGAGTGTCTCAAACAAATCGGGTTCAAGATGGGTGATGTTGCCATCGGCGTCAGTAAAGTAGCCAGAGAGTGTGTCATTGTCACTTTTTGCCCTCAGACCTACTTTCGGCATGTAATAGGGACCGTCCTCTGCAGGATACTCTTCCATCTCTGTCTGCACCATGTCTATAACGGTCAACTCAGGAGCAACCGTCGGATTGGCTTCCTTCATTTTCAGATAGAGCACCCCGTCCTCCATCATCAGTTCGGGCTCCCTTGTCACATCAATTCCCTCCAGAATAATGTCATCCAGACTGCATCCCTCTGCCAACTCGCCGATTTGTCCCAAAGGAAAGACCGTGGCCGCCGTCGTAGTGCAATTGAACCAGAACCTTGGGGCGAGATATTCGGGTCCATAGTTGACCCACACATCATCCGTTTTCTTCTCAAGATTCAGCACCCCGACATTCAGTTGGTCGTTGTCCTCGGCACCATCACCGTTGACGTCGAACACCACCTTGGAACCAAATCCCAAGTTAAGGGTACCGATATTGACTGAAGACACATTTTCGGTTGCCCCACCGATATTGATGGTGGCTCCGTAATCAGCCTTGACGGTATTGAATGTTCCCTCCGAGGAGTTGAGCGTGGTCATTCTGTTCAGCCACAGCGCGCTATTGGAAAGCGTGCCATCAAAGGTCAGCGCACCCTGCCACACCTCTGTTGGACCTGCATAGGTATGCTCCTGTTTCGACAGGATGAGTTGTCCCCATCCTTGCTTGACCAAGCGCATGTCACCTGTCAAAGCAGCACCACTGATGGTGTGATGATATGTGGTCGTGCTGATATTGTTGTTGTCGTTGCCCTTTACCCATGCAGGTGTGTTGACAGTGAGGATTTCAGGCTGTGCTCCTTTCTCTACATCGACAGTCATGTCGGCATACCCATCAAGCAGCAAGTGTTGGCCATTGTTGGCAGTGGTGATGGACGCCCCATTCTCAAGCAACGTGCGCCCAGTGAGGGTGAGTGGTGGCGGTGCTATGGTGATGTCCTCCAGCTCACCAAGGAAGAAACTGGTGTGTGGGGGTTGGTTGTAGGCCATCATCTGCCATACCATGGCTTGCCGGTATTGATGGTCGTGCCAGAGGGTGTAAACATCATGCTCAGTTGACGTGGTCGTGGTATAAACACGCAGATTTCCACCGCATCTGACGATGATTTCCTCTCTCCAGTCGCCAATGATGTCACCCTGGAAGCAAGGATTGTTTTTCGAGTCGTTGTTCATGTTGCAACCTTCGGAAGTGAACAGCCTTCCTACTCCAGGCTTCTCTACCTTCGCTTCCCTGGCTACTCCCGGACTGTTGAGGATTTCCGAGCACAAGTCACCATCCCAGTAAATGCGGAAATTCAGGTCGCCCCATGCGATATAGGTGTCTCCGCCCAGTTCCTCTATGAATTTGTCGGTGACACTGCTGAATATTCCAGAGGAGACAGATCTGCCCAACGAACCAGGATAAGAATTGGAAAAATTACCGATAAGTGCCCTGCCGTCATCTCCCCCAGACGTTGACCTGAGATAAATCTTACTTGTCGTTGCATTTCGGTAGTTCATGCCTGTTGCACCCTCCAGGCAACCAAAAAACTCCAGTCCCTTCCTGTAGGGGTCGAAGTCTCCCACATGTTGGGCGTCACCATGCCCAAGGCCTGAGGTAGAGAGTCCCTTTCCCGTGTCGTCGATTACCATAGAGCCATAGACAATCTCATCACGCCCGTCCTCATCCACATCGGCGACGGCGAAGTTGTGATAGCCATTACCATACCACTTACTTCCGGAGTTGGTGCAATTCCATCTCCAGCGTTGTGACCACTGATGGGTGTTACGGTCGAGGTCCATCGCAATCATTTTATGAGTGCCGTCTATTCCGCGTGCCATAAATAAGCTGGCGTTTCGTCCGTCAAGAATTGGTGCTCCGAAAAAATACTTGGAGGAATTGTGCCCGTAACCTTCGCCTCCCCATTCCCCAGACAACGAGGACGCATATTCCAAGCGCAAGAGAGGATAATCCATTTTCTGATAC
>JAGCXX010000079.1 GCA_017961115.1 Prevotella sp.
CGTCACGCTGCAGCGACCCAGCCTGATAGGTGATGGTGTCGAGTTTTCCACATGCGTTCCGCTCCAGTTCGTCGAGGATGCCCAGCGGCGTGCAGTATGGTTTGATATACTCCATCTGGTCGCAACTGTAGTCGAGCGACCAAAACTCTGGCACGTTGTAGTCGATATACGGACTTCCCGTGGACACCGGCCAGAAGAGCGAGGTTGTCCGCATCCCTGCCTCGTGTGCCCGTTGCCATATAGTCGGGACGGCGATGCTGTCGGCATACCAATAACTGATGCGCGCTGTGTCTTTGTTCCATAGGAACGGCCGATTGTAAAACACCCGGTGGCGTGCCGGTAGCTCACCGGTGACCAATGTGGTGTGCGAGGGATAGGTGGCAGCAGGCGGCACACCTATCACGCGCCCCACACGCAGTCCATCACGGCTCATCATCTTCAAGAATGGTGATGGCATCAGCGGGTCGTCAATCATCTCTGCCCGCCGTCCATCGATGGTGATGAGGATGACATAGCGAGGCTCTTAGGCATGGGCTGCCACTGCAAACCATGTCAGCAGTACGGCAACCGCCAGTCTACCAATGGGATTGAGCATCTTTCTCATACTTTATATGTTGTGGTCATTCAAATGGCGCCACATCAGCAGAATGTGCGTTCTCCACAATGATGCGGTTCATGTTGTGTGTGATGGTCACGGTCTTCGCCTCATCGTCTACAGTGAATTCATCGAGGCCATAGTTGCTGGGCACAAACTGCGGTATCCATGCCTCAATATATGATTTCCCATTGGAGGCGTTGGCAGCTTCCACCTCACAGAGAGGCAGACGGATGCCCAGGTCGGCAGGACGGCGTCCCTCAGCGAAAAACACCTCCTGGCGCATGAGGTAGACGAGTTCGAGCGCACTGTCATGGTTGTCGAGGCCGTCTATCATTGCCTGTGTCACCGACGTGCCCGAGATATAGGGAATAGCGATGAGGCAGGGTGGACGGCGGTCGATGATGAGTCCGCCTCGCAGCGAGTCGCTGGGGGAAGCCTGCACCCGGTATGTAGGGTCGTTGGGGAACGCCTTCAGTCCACCATTGTATCTTCCCTCGAGTTGGTCGTTGATGTCGGTCTGCACCGGACGTACCTTCACCAATGCCAACAGTGCCGAGAGTTGTTTCTTGGCTTCTGCCAGGTTGTTGTCAGCCAAAGCAGCCTCAGCAAGGATGAGGTAGTTCTCCTCAGCCTTAGCGATGGTAATCGGACACTGGTCGTTGCTGGTGAGTTGGAAGTATTTGGGGTCGAGGAAGTCGAGACGGGGCAGCGGTTGGAACCAGTCGCTCCAGATGGCCTCCTGTGCCCTGCTGACCACTCCGTTCTTACTGTCGAAGCGCACCTGACGGAAGAAGTTGCCCGAGGCTGCCAGTGCCTGCCGGGCATGATCCACCGCCTGCACACGGTTGCCGATGCGGTGAGCGGCACGGGCATACAGGGTATGCACGAAGGCGCGGTCGTCGTTGGTCTGTGCCAATGGCAGCGCCTCATCAAGCGTCTCCATGCCCTTTTTCATCTGACCGTCCCACTCCACCGCGTCGCCTCCGTTCTCCGTGGGCAGGGCGCGGAAGAAGTCACCGGCCAGAACGAAAGAATAGGCCTTGACGCACAGCAGGTGGAAACGGTGTGCATCGGTGGTGATGGCATCTGCCTTCGCCACTGTCTTCAGTCCGTAGTCTGCCATCTCGCGCAAGGCTCCCACATGGCGCTGCAGAGTGGTGACATCGGCATCGGTATAGAGCAGTTGCGGCACGTCGAACACCTTGCTCGAACGGGTGTAGTTGTTGAAATAGTTGTCGGAGAGAATCTCCATCAGTTCCACGAAGTCCGAAACATAGAGGGCGAGTTCCTTCTCCGTTCCGTTCACCCACGTCTCCATAGGTTGGTCGGAATGGAGGAAAGTCGACTCATCGACGTTGGGATTGATGATTTCGTCGGGACTGACCAAGTCGCAGCCTCCCATCAGCAATGCTGCCATTATCATGGGGAAATATCTCAGTTTCATCTCTTTTCTTTTACAAAGGGTGTGACAATCGACTAAAAACTCACTTTTGCCGTCAGCACATACTGGCGCGGCAGACTGTAACTGCTGTAGCTCAGGCCACCGGTGGCGACAGCACCCTGTGTGCGGGCGCCGCTGAGCACGGCTTCAGGGTCTACACTGCTGCTCGTGAATGAGAGCGGATTGTAGATGTTCAGAGCCAGACTGAGGTCGTGGATGATGGATTTCGGAAACTGGAATGAGTAATCCAATCCGATATTACGTATTTTCAGAAAGTCCGCCTTCTCCACGAAGAAGTTGGTGAAATTGAGCCATGTCTTCGCCTGTGTGGTACCCTCGAGGGCGGCTGCGGGGATGGCATCATCCTTGATACCCTTGGCGAAGCGGAACTGCCGGTCGAAGGAGTGCACATAGGCACCTGTCTGGTAGTCGCCCATGACGGTAAGTCCCAGTTTGCGCCAACGGGCGGAGAGCGAGAAGTTGCCGAACAAGGTCGGAGTGGTGCGCCCCAGGTCTTGGTTGTTGAGCACCTCGTCAACGGTGTTGTCGGCATTCAGCGTGGTGGCAGTGCCACGGAGGAATCCCACAGGTTATCCCTCCTCCACCATGGAGACGATGGTGCGAGAGGAGAAGCCACCGATGGCGAAAGGCACCAGACCACCTGTGGACAGCACCTTGTTGGTGTTGGTATTGAGCGTACCGCGCACGCTGAGTCCCCAGTCCTTGGTGTCGATGATGTTCACGCCAAGTGATGCCTCTATGCCTCGGTTGAGTATCTTGCCGATGTTGGCCAGGTATGAACTGCTCTGTCCCGATTACGGCAGAGTGGTCACGTTGAATAGCGCGTTTTTCGTCACGGCATAGTAATAGGTAAATCCGATGTTGACCACGTTGCGGAAGAAGGAGCCTTGAAGA
>JAGCXX010000080.1 GCA_017961115.1 Prevotella sp.
AAATGGTACTTTTGCATAACTTAATTTTGGTATCGTAAAGGTACGCAATCTTTACGACATGACAAAGGCCGAGCTTGGGAAAGTTCGGCCTTTGAGCATTTTTTAACAAATGAGAGGGCGTGCCTATTTTGACACACCCCCTTTTTCTATGTTTGGTTGTTTGGGGCGTGGTTGTTTGGGAGTTTAGACTTATTCAGGGCTTGGATGGGTCGCTGTGATACAGCGACATACCGAACAGTGATGACGGCTTTTCCCATTTTTCAATCTTCATCTTTCATCTTTCATTTTTCATCTTTAATCTTTCATCTTTTTTTATCTTCTTCACGGTTTGCTCTCTCCCTCCACATATTCCTCAAGAAAGATGTGCTCGCCGTCGTAGACCACGTAGGTGAACTGTCGAATCCAGTCGCCGATAATCATCATGCGAGTCCTACGTGAAAGCATCAGGTCGAGTTCGATATGGCGGTGACCGTAGATGAAATAGTCGATGTTGGGATGGCTCTTGATGTATTCCTTGGTGAAGAGCACCAAGTGTTCACGGTTCTCACCCATATAGTCAGGTTCCTTGCCGTCGGCATGCTTCAGACGGCTGTTCTTCGCCCAGGTGAGGCCCAGCCACATGCCCCAGCGAGGATGTATGGCGTTGAGCAATTTCTGACAGGTGCGGTTGTGGAACATCCACTTGAGTAACTTGAATTTCTTGTCAGGGTCGCCCAGACCATCGCCGTGGGCAAGAAAAAACACCTTGCCGTAAATCTCGGTGGTGATGGGTGCGCGGTGGACAATCATGCCGCATTCCTCCTCCAGATAACCATAGGTCCATATATCGTGGTTGCCTGTGAAGAAATGCACTTCCACCCCCATGTCGGTGATTTCGGATATCTTGCCTAAAAAGCGGGTATAGCCCTTGGGCACCACATAGCGGTACTCGTTCCAGAAGTCGAACATATCGCCGAGCAAATAGATGGCGGATGCCTTGTGCTTGATGCTGTCGAGGAAGCGCACAAGCCGCCGCTCCTGAGTGCGTCCGTGTTCAATGGCGAGCGAACCCAAGTGTGCGTCGGAGAGAAAATAGATGTTCTTTCCCATTGCTGTCGTCAGTCTAATCCTAATTCCAAACGGGCCTCCTCACTCATCATGCTCTGGTCCCAGGTGGGTTCGAACACGAGTTGAACGTTGGCTGAGGTCACGCCGCTCACAGTCTCCACTTTCTGTCGTACATCCTCAAGGATGAAGTCTGCGGCAGGACAGGTGGGAGCGGTGAATGTCATGTCGATGTCGAGGGCGCCGTCATCGCTTACCTCGATGCGATAGATGAGTCCCAGGTCATAGATGTTGACGGGAATCTCCGGGTCGAAGACAGTGCGCAGCACATCGACGATTCTTCCTTCTAATTCGAATTTCTCTTCTTGGGTCATGGGCATAGGGGAGGATGGTTATTCTTGTTTGCGGGGCACAGCCTTACCCAGTACGACGGCGGCCACAATCTGTGCTCCTGTTTCTGCCATGCGGGTGGCAAACTGGGTCACGCTGCCTCCGGTTGCTATGATGTCGTCGAAGAGCAGCACTGGTCGCTCATTGAAGAATGATGCGTCGATGTCGTATTGGGGTAGGTGTGAACCGCTCAGGTATTCCTGGTCGGCCACCACTTGGATGTGCTCGTAGCCGTTGGCCATGCCAGTCGCCTCGCACACGAGTTTTGAAAACTCCTCGAAACGGGCGGCTGTCTTCTCCGCTGTCGATGCGGGGATGCACACCAAGGTGAGTTGGGGCAACAGGTCGCCGAAACTGTCACGCAGCAGCGTGGTGAACAGTTCGATGGCTTTGTTCATGGCGTTGAGGTGCGAGATGGGGTCGGTGAGTTCGGAGTTGTTTTTGAAGTTGTGAATCATCTCGCGGTTGTCCCACTCCTCGTTGGAAAGGCTGTAGGCGCCAAAGGCATTGTAGGAGTAGTAGTCTACAAGGTGCTTGTAGCGGATGCCGCTGTTGAGTTGTGGCCAGGTGGCAGTGCATGCTGCCAGTGCAGTTTCCTGTGGCTGTTGGGAATGGGTCTCCTCGTTCATGATTGGTTGTTTTGGGGCTGGGTTGGTGATGATTTAAATCGGACACCTGCCTCATTCTATAAGCAAGGTGTCCGATAAAATATCTTTTAAATGAGATAGTTGAGGCAGATTTTAGATGTCAACATCGGGAATGCCGAGTTCTTCCATCATCTTCTTTCCCCACTCTTCGTCGTCAATGACGGCCTTGCCGTTCTCAGAACCTTCTGCAATTTTTGAGAATTCATCCATTTGCTTTTCTATGTCACTGTATTTAGCCTGGACATCTGCCACTTCTTTCATGATTTCAGCCATCTTTCCTGCATCTTCTCCGGCGGCTTCCATCTTTCCGTTGATCTCGGACATAGCCACCATCATGGGCTTGATGGCAAGCATCACGCTCTTGAACTGCTCTTTCCACTGGTCAACAGTCCAGTTGGCGCCTTCTTCCTTAGCCTTGGCAACAATATCGGCCAGATTGGGAGCTGCGGCTGCGTCGTCAGCAGCTTTCACTTCAGCATTTGCGGGGTCATCGGTGGCAGCGGCTTCTTTCTTGCAGGAATTCAAGCCCAGGCACAATGCGAAAGCCACCATGGCAAACAATAATTTTTTCATAACATCAAAAGTTTAGTTAATAATAAAGGTGATAAAATTAATCTGTCATCGTTGTATGACTCGACAAATATAGCATAAAATTTTGGATTTTGTGCGAATCTTTCATTTTTTGTTCATTTTTTATGTGATTTTCCAACATTTCTTAACCACCCAATGATGTTGGACGGATTTTTTTTGCTCATTTCACCACATGTGTGCCAAGAGCGAAACTGTTCTCCATGTTGCCGGTGTACTCGATGGTATCGAGTTTTGCCGATAAGTTGTCGAGTAAGTTTACGATGACGGCCTCCTGCGAACAGGGCTTTACAGGAGAGCCAAATTCCAACTCTCCGTGATGGGCAAGCACGATGTGGACGATAGACTTGATGGTCTCCTCTGCGACACCATGTTCTTTAAGTTGGCCATAAAGTCTGTTGGCAGAGATAAAGATGTGTCCGAGCAAGTATTTGTCGGCTTTTGTCTCGCCATCTTTTTCATATTCATACACTTTGCCATAGTCGTGGAAGAGAATGGCGATGATGCAATGTTCGAGCTTGATGGAATCTTTGTAGGGCAGGCAGGGGTAGAGTCCCTCCAACATATGTAGCATCTGGTAGGTATGGTTGAGCAATCCGCCCGGGAATGCATGGTGGATGTTGGTGGCGGCAGGATATTGAGAATAGGGCTTGAAAAGTATCCCTCCGTTTTTCTCAATGAAGTTCTTCAATTGCTCATCTTTGCAGAATCCCAGCAGGTGGCTGAGGCATAGGTCCCATGCCTCTCTTTTGATGGGGTGGGGCAGCAGTCGGTATAGTGGGTGCTGCTCATCGGGTATAATCCCTGGCACCATCTCGTTTCTGCGTGCTGACTTCTTGCCGTCGTTGTCTTGAATGTTGGTAAAGGAAACCAACTGTCCCACCTTGGGTTCGTCTTCTGGCTTGACATCCCATACGGAGATGGTGGCTTCTTCCTTTTGGTTTTTCACTTTCAGTGTGCAGTAGGGGTCGCCTTTGCGGGTCGTCCCGTTGCTCCGGCTGATAACTATATATTCTTCCATATTTTTAGTTTTTAGATTTAAGCTTCGCTTCTCCGGATTTTCCGGGTTTTCCGGATTTTCCGGGCTGCATCCTAAACTCCTATCCTCACAACCTCCCTTTTTCCTGATACGAGTAGTATTTTCCATCAGTGACGATGACATGGTCGAGGAAATGGATACGCATGATTTCGCATGCCTTTTTTATGCGTTGTGTGATGCGGTCGTCGTCGGCGCTGGGCGATGCATTGTTGCTCGGGTGGTTGTGGGCGAGGGCGAGCACGGTGGCGTTGTTGAGCACGGCATGACGGATGATTTGGCGCACGTCGACGGCTGTCTCGCTGATGCCTCCGCTCGAGATGCACACGGTGTTGATGAGTTTGTAGTTTTGGTTGAGCAGCATAATCCATGCCTGCTCGATGCTGAGGTCCTGCATCTTGGTGTGCAAGACAGAGTAGATGTCGTTGGCGCAGGTGATGGACTCCCTTTTCACTTCCTCTTCCTGGCGCCGCTTGCCCAGTTCGCAGGCAGCGAGGATGGTGACGGCCTTAGCCTCACCTATGCCGTTGTATTCCATCAGTTCCTGCAGACTTCTCTGTCCGAGTGCTTTCAGGCTGTTGCCGTTGTCGTTGAGGATGCGCTGCATCAGTTCCACGGCGGTCTCTTTCGTCGTACCCGACCCGATGAGGATGGCAAGCAGTTCGGCTGTCCTCAGTGCCTGTGCTCCCTTGGTCATGAACCGCTCTCGGGGGCGGTCTTCCTCAGCCCATTGGTTGATATTGAGTTTGTCCATCTGTTATGGTTATAAGGTAAAGGATGATAATTCCTAATCCCTATTTATAAAAGTTTTTTTCAAATGCGGTGAACTCGTCCTGTTTTCTCACGCACCGTTTCCACCAAGACTCGATGAAGCCGAATCCGTAGCCCATCAGTTGCACGAATGCGGCGGGCACGGAGAGCAGTCCTACTTTCAGACTCTTGTTCCTGATGGTAGAATCAATGAAAATAATGAGGCTGTAGAGCAGGATGGGCAGCCAGGGAATGGCACACACCCAATACCAGGAGCGCCAGTTGGCGGCATCGTAGTGCATCATCGCGCGCCCCACTGCCGACACCAGCACGAGGGCGATGACGCCAATGGTAAATACGGTGGGAAGCAGATGCACCAGTTTCAACGTGCCGGGATGCCTTTTCTCCAAGTTGATGCGGGCGATGCCGCTGTTGTACACTTGGCGGAAGAACTTACGGAAGTCGGTGCGCCGTTTGTGCCACACCCACGCCTTGTCGAACAGGCATGTCTTGTATCCTGCCTCCACGATGCGGTAGGAGAAGTCGATGTCCTCGCCGAAGCGCATCTTGGAGAAGCCGCCCAATTTCAGATAGACGTCGCGACGGATGCCCATATTGAAGGAGCGGGGATAGAACTTATCGAGTTTCTTTTTGCCGCCGCGGATGCCTCCAGTGGTGAAGAAGGAGGTCATCGAGTAGCTGATGGCCTTCTGCACGTCGGTGAAGGAGTCGTGGGCGCTGTCGGGTCCCCCGAAGGCATCGGCAGCCGTCTCTGCCAGCGCTTCGCTCACCGCCTTCATGTAATTCTCGGGCAGCACTACGTCGGAGTCGAGGATGATGAGGTATTCGCCCTGTGCCCGCTCGGCACCAAAGTTGCGGCTCGGACCAGGACCGGAGTTGGGCTTGCTGAAATATCGGATGTTGAGTGCCCCAGCATATCCGTCGCACACCTTCTTGCAGGGAATGGTGGAACCGTCCTCCACTACCACCACTTCGAAATCACGCTCTGTTTGCGTGGTCAGGCTCTGGAGCAGTTCGTCCACCTCATCGGGACGGTTGTATACGGGAATGATGACGGAGTATTTCATAGTGTGGCCAAAGGATTGGAAAAGCAGAAGCCACGTCGGCCTTGCCCCTAAGGTGAGGTCATGGCAGGCGTGGCTTCAGTGATATGTGTTGAATGTTATTCTTTTATGCGCTGCAGGTAACTGCCGTCGCGGGTGTCCACCTGGATGAGGTCGCCTTCGTTGACGAAGAGGGGCACGCGCACCTCGACACCAGTCTCGAGTGTGGCGGGCTTGGTGGCGTTGGTAGCGGTGTCGCCCTTGATGCCGGGCTCAGAGTGGGTGATGCGCAGCACGGTCTTCACGGGCATTTCAGCGTAAAGAATTGTATTGGTGTCGGCGTCGCTCACGACGTCCACGATGTCGCTCTCCTTCATGAAGTCCACGCCTGTGATGAGGTCGCGGGCGATGGGAATCTGGTCGTAGGTCTCTTGGTTCATGAAGATATAGTCCTCTCCCTCCAGATACAGATACTGGTAGGGGCGGCGCTCCACGCGCACGTCCTCGAGTGCTTCACCGATGTTGAAGCGCTTCTCCAGCACACGTCCGCTCACCACGTCCTTCAATGTGGTGCGCATGATGGTGTTGCCTTTGCCGGGCTTGACGTGCAGGAAGTCGATGCAGAAATAAAGCTTGCCGTCCATGCGGATGCAAGTGCCTTTCTTGATGTCTTGTGATTTAATCATTGTTGATAAAATATTATTGTAATGTAATTTGTGGTGCAAAGGTAACTTAATCTGAGCACAATGCAAAGCAAATAACATTTTTTTTGCTTTCTTGCCCGAATAGATTTTTATTCTAAAAAAATAATTCTATTAAAATAATTCAATTTGAATAATAATTTGTATTTTTGCCATCGTAACTAGACAAATAAGACCATAGAGCCAGAAGCAGTGCGATGGGTTTATGATGTTTTTTCGGGAGTGACAATGTATCTTCAGCGTATCATGAAAGATGAATCCACGATAGAACGATTTCTCGTTTTTGTTAATGATGATTCTTTAATCTCTATACTTCAATACCAATGATAATAAATATCAACAACAATAAACGCAAGTATTATTTGAGATTTGTTTATTTTCTGATGCTGATGGCAGTCTCTCCCTTAGGTGTCACGACTGCTGTTGCACAGACTGATATGACATCGTATATCGTCAATCCCAACTTTGACGGCCGTAGTTTCTCCGGGTGGCAGCAGATGGGGATGTGGGTCCAGACCAACTCAGAATTCGCGCCGAAAAGCAATTACGCATATGCGGAGCGGTGGGTAGACCAAGCATTCAACTTGCCCGACACCTACATTCAGCAGACCATATCGTCGTTGCCCAACGGGCACTATCAGCTCACGGTAGGGGCACAGCACGTGAAGCAGGGCAGCACCGCAGCGGCGGCAGGGGCATGCCTTTTTGCTGATTGGCAAGAGACGGCAGTGACAGAGGCTAAAGACTACACCCTCACCTTCGACGTGCTGACGGGAGATGTCACCATAGGATTCAAATGCGAGAACTCTGCCGCCAACTGGATGGCGTGCGACAATTTCAGGCTCACACGGGTAAGCAGTGATGTGTCTTACATGCGCACAGGACTCGCCTATTTGGTGGCTCAGGCAAAGTCTGTCAGTGCGCAACAGATGGCCTCTGACGTGAAAAGCACGTTGGACAACGCCATCTCTGCCGCCGAGGCACTCACCACCAATGGGTCGGCTACAACCATCTCCACGGCAGCCACGGCGCTCAAGACCGCCATGCGAACCGCCGAGAGGAGCATCTTTGCCACCAAGACCACGACGGCAGGCAATGTGCCAAGAGTGGTGACCGACACCCGGTATGCCCGAGGGGCGACAATGATTTTCGGACGGTCGACGGTGACCTCGTCATCTCCCATTCTCGAACAGGGTTTCTGCTACAGCGCCACCAATGAGTTGCCGACCGTCGCCGACGAGCGCACCACTCGGTTTGTCTCCAATGGTGGTGATATCTACTGCATCGACAATGTCAAACCCGCCACCCTTAATTATATACGCGCGTATGCCGTGACCACCGACTATCGTGTCGGTTATGGCGATGCCATCAAAGTGTATACCCTGCCGATGGGCAGCATCACCTACGGCTATGGCAACGAGGGCAGCAATGATGTCAACATCAGGATAGGACAAGCGGTGGCTGACGGCATGAATTACTGGAACAACCTGACCAGCATCAGCGGGTTCTACCTCTCTGCCCATTATAAAGAGGGTGCAGGGGCTGGTGGCGGCACGGCGGAATGCTCCTATGGCGGATGGATGAGCGTCAGCCAAAACGAGGCATACCAGTCAGTTGGCACGATTCTGCACGAGGCTGGGCATGGTATAGGCGTGGGTACGACCGGCACCTATTACGGTGATATACGGGCTTCTTCCAACACGGGTATCTGGTTGGGCAAGCGGGCAACAAGATTTCTCCAGTTCTGGGACAACAGCGATGGGGTGAGGCTCACTGGCGATGGTACCCATCTGTGGGCAACCAACGCGGCGCAAAGTCTTTCTTATACCATCAATGGCGCCCATGAGGATGACCACTCCGAGGCGCAGTATTATGCCAACTCGCTGCTTATGCAGGCGGTGGTGGAGGACGGATTGTATCCATTGAACAACCAGTTGCAAGGACTCGCCTATACGTTGGAGACCAATGACGACGAAGTGATGTATATCCGCAACTCGGACGAGGATTACGGACTCAGGTCCTCCTTCCTTGTTGACAACGGCGGAACACTACAGATGAAAAACCTCTCTGCCACAGAGGCAAGGGATGTTGCCAATGGCGCCCAGTGGCTGTTCACTTTCGACCCTGCAAAACAGCTCTACAGAATCAAGAACAAAAAGACAGGGCGCTATATTTATTATTCTTCGGAGAATGCCTCCAACGGATTCCGTACCACAACGAGCACTGCTGAAGAGGTGGACCTGCGCCTGCAACTTTCTTTTGTCGATGTGGTGCTCAGCGACGGCGATGGTCAGGTGACCCTGGATGCCTACCACATCATGCGGAAAGATGCTGCTCCTTCACCACAGGCACTGTGTGCAAAGTCTGCCACCATCACCGGCTCGACATCTTTCAGCAACACGCGAGCCGCAACCTCGCAGAGATGGGTCATCCTGACCGAGGATAATCTCGACAGGATGGAGTCCTTCACCAGTGGCGACACCGACGGATACAACATCACCACGGCGATGGCGCCATACCTGTGTACCGGCAGTTTGAGTGACTGGAAGAACGACGGTATGGTGGTCAATTATAATGCCGGAGCGGCTCCTTACTATAATGCGGCAGACGGAGCGCGTATCGACTTCCCATTCATCGAGCAGTGGATAAGCAGTGCCAGCGGCGGTACGCTTGGGGATTTGGGCGTGACGCAGACCATTACCGAACTGCCCAATGGCAGATACCGCATCAGGGCTTCTGTCATTGCCGTCAACCAGTCGGCGCCTTCGGCGGATGTCACAGGTGTCACGTTTTGGGCGGCCGACCAAGAGGTGCCTGTGGCGACAGGCGATGGGGTGCCGGAAAGATACACCCTAGAGGTGGAGGTGAAAGACGGCACGTTGACGTATGGCCTTAAGGCAGTCGGCACCAACGCCAACTGGATTGCCATCGACAATATCTCGCTCATCTACTGCGGCACCGAGGAGGAATATCTCAGCCAAGCCACACCATGCAGTCCGGTGAGGATGCCCATCACCAACTCCACATTCGACCAGTGGAACTGCGACGGATGGACCCTCAATGGCGGATGGGCGACGATGAACACGACTTACGACCATTTCAACCCGCCCTTCGCAGAACAATGGGTGGGTGGCGCGGCACTCTCCGACGGGTCGCTCACGCAGACTGTGATGCTTCCCGATGGCTACTACTCACTCCAGGCTGCCGTCGAGGCAGTGAGGCAGGACCAACCCTCGTTGTCTGTCAGTGGCGTGTCGCTGCGGATGGACAATCAGAGGGTGGCATGCCACACCGAAGATGGGAAACCGGAAATATACAGTTTGGAGGGCCAGCTGGAGGCAGGTGAGCACACCATCGGACTCTATCTTGAGTCGGCAGATGCCAATTGGGTGGCCGTTGACAATTTCGTGCTGCGATACCATGGAGCGTACAAGTCTATGCTGGGTGATGTGAATGTTGACGGAAAGGTGAATATTGCTGATGTGATGATAATCGTCGGTCATGTGGTCAACGGCACGACCGACCAGCTGCTACCATGTGTTGCTGATATCAATGACGATGGCAACATCAATGTGGCTGATATCATGGCTGCTGTCACCATCATTATGTCAAATTGAGGTGGAAGACAAGAATTTTTAGCTTTTTCTTGGTGGATTCAAAAGAAATGAGTACCTTTGCAGCCCAAAGTGGAAATCAACAAGAAATAACAACAAGATAAGAGCAATAAGAAAATGAAAAGAACATTCCAGCCCCACAACCGAAGGAGAGTGAACAAGCACGGCTTCCGTGAGAGAATGGCCAGCAAGAATGGCCGCCGCGTGCTGGCTTCACGTCGTGCCAAAGGCCGCAAGAAGTTGACAGTGTCGGATGAGCATCACGGCAAGTAATCGCTGATCCTAAGAGAGAAGAGCAGGAAGGGCTAAGCTTTTTCCTGTTTTTTTTGTGCTTTTTTTTGCATTCTGATTGATTCTCGTTATCTTTGCGAATAGAATGAATCCACCTTCAACCATAATTGATATGAGACATATTTTTATGACACTGTTGTTGATTTTTGCTGCCATCAATGCTATGGCAGACAACACTGTTCCCGTCAGCAGCGTCGATTACGAGAAAGAGCAGCAGTATGGTTCTTCCAGGGTGTCTGTAGAGTTTCCGCTGGGAGAGAACAGTCCGCTTCGCAGAGCCATCATCGACTATATCTTGGAGACGTGCAAGACCATCAATTCTGGTGTGAAGGTGAAACAGCCCTCCAACATTTGTGATAAGGTGGCTTTTGAGAAATACCTCGAGAAATACACCACGGTCGTGTGCAAGTTTTGTGCGGAAGACCAGCATGATTATGCCCTTTCATTTGAGGATGACGTTGAGTCATACAAAGTGGTATGGTTTTCCAACCTGTTTATTAGTAAGGTGGCAGACACTGATAAGTATGTCAGTTATGCCGCCTATCACGGTGAGTTCATCGGGGGAGCGCACGACCAGCGCGGTTCTGGAGCCATCACCTTGTGCAAGGCTGATGGGAAGAGAATAGACAGCATCTTTAAAGAGGATGTTGAGGAGAAGATGCAACCATTGCTGTGGAAATATCTCATCGCATCGGAGGAACCCGACAATCCCGACGAGTTTCGCTCAGAAATCAACCAATTCCTTGAAGCCAACTACGGCATCCGCGACTTCCTTCACCTTGGCATCCCTTTCTTGGCTCCCGACGGCGTTCACATCCTGTATCAGCCATTGGAAATCTGCTTTTGGCCAGGGGAACCGGAGATTGTCATTCCATTTGGCGATGCCAAACCATTCCTCACGGAAGAAGTTTTGAAGCTTGTGTTTTGAACTTCGCTTGATTGTCGGCTAAAAATGTGTTCCTCTGGTCGTGATGTAGAATAGAAGATGCGTCTGTAAACATGGAATCAAGTCCGCTCATTTCCATCATTATCCCCATATATAATGTCAGGGATTATCTCAAGAGATGTTTCGACACAATATCATCACAGAAGTATACCAATCTTGAGGCCATTGTTATCGATGATGGCAGTACGGATGGCAGTGGGGATATATGTGACCTGTATGCTGCAAAGGATTCAAGATTCAAAGTGTTTCACAAACAAAATGGTGGAGTAAGTTCTGCGAGAAACATGGGCTTGCAATATGCCCGTGGCGAATGGGTCACTTTTTGTGATTCAGATGATGGATTGTTCGACAATGCTCTTTCCCTTTTGGTCTCCTGCGTAGAGACAGGAATAGATTCTGTTTGTGCCGGTTATGTAAAATTGCATGTCAAACAAAAGAAAGTATTAAGGAGAACAAGAAAGTTCGACAAAGTCAGTTTGGAAAGGGAGCAAGCCCTTATGGATTTCTATAGGCCAACTTTGGGGAAAGTTTTTAATGGATATATTATTAACAGGCTTTTTAACAACGCTATCATTCAAGAAAATCATTTAAGATTCAGAGAGGATATCTTCATCAAGGAAGATGGACTTTTTTTGGTTCAATATCTTTGTTCGTGCAAAGGACTGCACACCTATATTCCCAATCCCATTTACAAGTATTGTGTTCGTTCGGGAAGTGCCACTACCTATCGTAACAAACAATTAAACAAAGAATCCATATCCAATCTTTATGCTCGAATTGAATGCTATAAAGAGATTAAAAAAGTATCTGATGCAAAACAACTGCTCAACCTCTCTAAGGATAATGTAAGCTTTGAGTACTTGATTCTGACGTATAGATACTTTACTGATAATTTAAGAAAAATCAAGAGCTTTGTCAGATTCTCCATTCACACCTTTAAGTATGTTTCACCATTTTACATTCTCAGATTCTATTTTAAGAATATGGGTAAGCTTTGAATAATTCTCATTAAAAAACGAGGAATTTGGGCGTTTTTTTTTGCTGTTCGCCCCATTTGTATTAACTTTGCCTTTTCAAGAGGCATTGTGCCTTTCACACATCATACAACAACATGACTGCAAGAAGATTTTTCAGCAAACTGTTCAGTCCCTATATCTGGCTCAACCTATTGGCAATGGGTATCATTGTGGTGCTCCTCTGCCTGGGCCTCAAATACGGACTCGACCTGTATACACATCACGGACAGACTGTGGAGGTGCCCACCATCATCCACAAAAGCTACAACGACGCTGAGGATATGCTCGACAAAGTGCACCTCAACATCGTGGTGAGCGACACCGATTATGTGAAGACCCTGCCGCCCGACTGCATCCTCGAACAGTCGCCGCTGGAGGGGGAAATCGTTAAGCCTGGCCGTATCGTGTATGTGAAAATCAACGCACCACACACACCCAGACGCCCCCTGCCCGACGTCATCGACAATTGCTCCATGCGTGACGCGCAGTCGAAACTTCTTGCCTTGGGATTCCAACTGGCAGATCCAGAGTATATACCAGGAGAGCGTGAGTGGGTATATGGCATCAAGTGCCAGGGCAGACAACTTGCCTCCGGCGACCGCGTGTCGATAGAGGACCAACTGGTGATGCAGGTCGGCGATGGTCGTCGCGACATGAATCAGGTGGTGTCGTATGTCGACAGCCGCACCTACGACTTCGGTGAGGAAGAGGAGGAAGAGGAGGAGAAACCCAAGACAAGACCTCACTATAAACGGCAGACAGAGACTGTCAGCGACAACAGCAACACCAACAGCGAACCTTCAAGTGTGTCGGCAGCTTCTGCCAAACCACTCGATATTCCCACTGTCTCTACGACATCACCATCCGTACCTTCCACACCTCCTGTGCCAAAAGCTCCCAAACCCGTAGGCGAATAGACAGCCAAGCAACCATCTCCCAATATGGAAGAAATCATCATCGACACCGAGGAACTCGACGACGAGGGACCACAGTTGTATGAGCACCATCGCTTCGTGGTGGACAAGGGACAGGTGCCCGTGCGTGTGGACAAGTATATGTGCGAGAAACTCACCCACTCGAGCCGCAACCGTATACAGAAAGCAGCCGACGCGGGTTTTGTGCATGTCAATGACCGGCCAGTGAAGAGCAACTATAAGGTGAGGCCGGGCGATGTGGTGACACTCATGCTCGACCGTCCACAATATGACACCACCATCGAACCCGAGGACATCCCGCTCGACGTGGTATATGAGGACAACGAGGTGATGGTCATCAACAAACCCGCCGGCATGGTGGTGCATCCGGGATGTGGCAACTTCAGCGGGACGCTCATCAATGCCGTGGCATGGCACCTTAGGGACAACAAGGATTACGACCCCAATGACCCTGAGGTGGGACTCGTCCACCGCATCGACAAGGATACCACAGGACTGCTTGTCATCGCCAAGACACCAGAGGCGAAAAGCAACCTTGGACTGCAGTTCTTCAACAAGACCACCCACCGCAGTTACCTCGCTATCGTATGGGGCAACCTCACCGAGGACGAGGGGCGCATAGAGGGGAACATCACTCGCGACCCGAAGGACAGATTGCGCATGACGGTCACCTCGCCCGACTCAGGTATTGGAAAACCGGCAGTCACCCATTACCGCGTGGTGGAGCGGCTGGGATATGTCACACTCGTGGAGTGTGTGCTCGAGACAGGGCGCACCCACCAAATCAGGGCGCATATGCGGCATATCGGACATCCGCTGTTCGCCGACGAGCGCTATGGAGGAACGGAGATTCTCCGAGGGGAAAGAAGTTCCACCTACAAGGCGTTCATCTACAACTGTTTCAAGGTCTGTCCGCGGCAAGCGCTCCATGCGCAGACGTTAGGCTTCGTGCATCCAAAGACCGGTGAGCAGATGGACTTTACCTCACCGCTGCCCGACGACCTCGCAGCGCTCATCCACAAGTGGCATGTCTACATGAAAGGAAATGAATATAAACAATTGATTGATTTAGAATAATAACACAATGAACAATCCCAAGAGAACTATCGCCATCGTCTGCGGAGGTGACTCATCGGAGCATGATGTGTCGCTGCGCTCGGCACAGGGACTCTACTCCTTCTTCGACAAAGAGAAGTATAACGTATATGTAGTTGAAATCAAACGCACAGAGTGGCACGTCAACCTGCCTGATGGCACAACGGCACGTATCGACCGCAACGATTTCTCCTTCAGGGAGAATGGGGAGATAAAACTGTTTGATTATGCTTATATCACCATCCATGGCACACCAGGCGAGAACGGAATCCTGCAAGGCTATTTCGACCTCGTAGACATACCTTACAGCACCAGTGGCGTGCTCGTGGAGGCCATGACATTCGATAAGTTCGTCATCAACCAATACCTGCGCTCCTATGGCGTGAGCGTTGCAGAGAGCATTCTCATCCGCAGGGGGTGCGAGCATCTTGTCAGCGATGAGGAAATCTTGTCGCGCGTGGGCATGCCGTGCTTCGTCAAACCCGCCAACGATGGCAGCAGTTTCGGCGTGTCGAAGGTGAAGAACATCGACCAACTGGCACCTGCCTTGCGCAAGGCAATGATGGAGAGTGATGAGGTGATGGTGGAGCAATACCTCGACGGCATCGAAATCACCGTGGGCTGCTACAAGACCAAGGAGAAATCGATGGTCTTCCCTGCCACCGAGGTCGTGACCGCCAACGAGTTTTTTGACTATGATGCCAAATACAACGGACAGGTGCAGGAAATCACACCGGCACGCATTCCGGAGGATGTGGCAAGGAGGGCAGCCGAACTCACCAGTGCCATCTACGACATCCTGCACTGCAACGGCATCATCCGCATCGACTATATCCTGACCGACAATGGTGAGGGAGGGCTGAAAATCAACATGCTCGAGGTGAACACCACACCGGGCATGACACCTACCAGTTTCATTCCGCAGCAGGTGAGGGCTGCCGGACTCAATATCACTGATGTCCTCACCGATATTGTAGAAAACCAGTTTTAAACCACCTTTTCTCACATGAAGATTCCAGAGGTATTCGACACCATCAGACCCTTCGAGCCGGAGGAACTGCCTGCCGTCTATGACAGGTTGCTTGCTGACCCTGGATTCCAGGCCGTGCTGGCATACCTCTATCCCAACGTGCCGATGGAGGCCATAGGCATTAAGATGAGGCAGTGCACCACCAGTCTCGAATTCCAGAAGACATTCTGCTACACCTTTCTTGAGCAACTGCTCGCCAAGGTGAGCAAGGGGTGCGACATGAACGTGGATGCTATCGACATATCCAGGCGATATACCTTTGTGAGCAACCACCGCGACATCGTACTCGACTCGGCACTGCTCGACAAACTGCTCGTCGATGCCGGCTTCGCCACGACATGTGAGATAGCCATCGGCGACAACCTTCTCTCTCTGCCATGGGTGCGCGACTTGGTGAGGGTCAACAAGTCGTTTATCGTGGAGCGCGGACTGCCCCCTCGGCAGATGCTGATGGCAAGCAAGCGCCTCTCCGACTACATGCACTTCGCCGTGGCGGAGAAAAACGAGAATGTGTGGATTGCCCAGCGTGAGGGAAGGGCAAAAGATTCCGATGACCGCACCACGCCTGCCATCCTCAAGATGATGGCAATGGGTGGGGAGGGAAACGCCGCGCAAAGGCTTATGCAACTGCATATCGTGCCGTTGAGCATCTCGTATGAGTTTGACCCATGCGACTACCTCAAGGCGAGGGAACTGCAACAGAGGCGCGACAACGACAATTTCCGCAAGGCGCCCGGTGAGGATGTCAACAGCATGCGCACCGGTATTATGGGCTACAAGGGGCGCATCCATTATCACTGCGCTCCATGCATCGACCACTTCCTCGAGTCCGTGGCTGACATGCCGAAAGCCGAACTCTTCGACTGTGTAGCAGCATATATCGACCAAGAGATACACCGCAACTACCGCTTGTATCCTTCCAACCTCATCGCGCTCGACTTGCTCGAAGGCGGCAATGCCCATGCTGATGGATATACCGATGCAGACAAGGTTTTCTTCCTCAAATATATCGAGGGACAGATGGCAAAGATTGAGATGGAGAATCCCGACGCCGACTTCCTCCGTGAGCAACTGCTCAAGATGTATGCCAATCCCGCACGCAACCATTTCGCCGTATGAAAAGAATATGTAGGCATTTTTGTCTGACTGTATGTGCTGCCGTGGCGCTTATGCTGTGGACTACAGCATGCACCACCGAGGACTATGAGTCGGGCAATGGCGAGTATTCTTATCTGAGGGCGGACTTCGCCGAGGTACACACCGTAGGGGCAAAAAAGGTGGGGAATGCAAGGACCGATGAAGGCGACTCGTTGGTGTTGCAGCCACCACTGGACTGCTCATGGACCACGACACCCGACTCCACCTATAGAGCATTGCTCTATTACAGCCGTGAACCAGGGAAAAAACTTGAGGTAAAAGGTTTTTCTGCTGTTCAGGTGCTTGTGCTCCACACGAAAGAGCCCAAGGAGGGAACTGTGGTGCAAACCGACCCTCTGACGCTGGAGAGTGCCTGGATTTCTCCCAATGGCAAGTACCTCAACTTGGGGATGTATGTCAAGATAGGACAGAGTGACGCCAAGGATGCCTACCAAATCTTGGGCATGGTGCGCGACACGGTCATCACTGCCGATGACGGTACGAAGGTGCATCATCTGCGCCTCATGCACAGTCAGAACGGCATGCCGGAATACTATTCCAGCCGCATTTACACCAGCACCCCCCTTGCTCCTTTTGGCAAGGGCGATGTGCTTCGTGTAGAAATCAATACCTATGAAGGAATAGTAGTGAGAAGGTTTACGATTTAGTCGGACATGTCGGACATGTCGGACTTGTCGGACTTGTCGGACTTGTCAGACATGTCAGACAAAAGACAATCTTCAATATTAATCTTCAGTTTTCAATCTTTTGGTGAGTTTGTCCAGCATGTCGGTGGTCATCGAGCGGATGTCGTAGAGGGGTGCCCATCCCCATTCGCGGCGTGCGCAGGTGTCGTCCATCTTGTCGGGCCAACTCTCGGCGATACTCTGCTTGAGCGGGTCAACGTCGTACACCATCTCGAAGTCGGGCTTGTGCTTGAGGATTTCCGCATAAATGGTCTCCGGTGCAAAACTCATGGCTGCCACGTTGAAGCCGTTGTGGTGAATGAGGCGATCGGGGTTGGCTTCCATCAGCGTGATGGCAGCCTTCAGCGCATCGGGCATATACATCATGTCCATCAATGTCCCCTTGCGGATGGGACAGACAAAACGCTCGCCACGCACGGCGGCATAGAAGATGTCGACGGCATAGTCGGTGGTACCGCCACCCGGAGGAGTCATGTAGGAGATGATGCCGGGGAATCGCACCGAACGGGTGTCCACCCCATATTTGTGGAAGAAATAGTCGCTTAGGAGTTCGGTGGTCACTTTCGATACGCCGTAGATGGTGCGGGGGCGCTGAATGGTGTCCTGCGGTGTGCGAACATGTGGCGTGCTCAGTCCAAACGAACCGATGCTGCTGGGGGTGAACACGGCGCAGCGTCGCTCACGCGCCACCTCAAGGACGTTCCACAGGCCGTCGATGCCTATCGCCCATGCCAGACGGGGTTTCGACTCGGCAACAACAGACAACAAGGCGGCAAGGTTGTAGATGGTGTCAATGTCGTATTTCCTCACAACCTCGGAAAGCATCTCGCCATCGGTCACATCGGCCAATGCCATCGGTCCCGACTCGCGCAGTTCGCCCTTGGGTTCTGCCCCTTTGATGTATCCTGCCACCACATGACTGTTGCCATAGCGCTGGCGCAGCGCCATGGTGAGTTCCGAACCAATCTGGCCTGACGAACCGATAATCAATATGTTCTTCATAGAGTAAGTCTTTTTTTGTTGCTTTTGCGTTGGCAAAATAAGCAAATATTTCTCAAATCACCATCATGTTTTGGATAAAAAATGAATATTTTTCTTGTTTTCTCTTTTTTTCTTCCCCAAATAGTCTGATGTATCAAAAATAATTGCTTACTTTGTGTTTAGTTTTCTAAAACCTCAATTGTCGTGCAAACCGAGTGCAGACTAAAGCTTAAATCTCAAACTTCAAACCCACATAATCATGTACACAAAAATTAAGCAACATCTCAGTCAGCAACTCACAGAAATCCGTGAGGCAGGTCTTTACAAGGAAGAGCGTATCATAGAAAGTCCACAGCGGGCTGCCATCAGTGTGAAGGGAAAGGAAGTGCTCAACTTCTGCGCCAACAACTACCTCGGCCTCTCCGACCACCCGAGGCTCATAGAGGGTGCCAGGCGAATGATGGAGCAGCGGGGCTTTGGCATGTCGTCGGTGCGCTTTATCTGTGGTACACAGGATATCCACAAACAGTTGGAGGCAGCCATCTCCGACTATTTCAAGACCGAGGACACCATCCTCTATGCGGCTTGTTTCGATGCCAACGGTGGCGTGTTTGAACCCTTGTTCACCGAGGAGGATGCCATCATCTCTGATGCACTCAACCATGCCTCTATCATAGACGGCGTACGGCTGTGCAAGGCGAAGCGCTACCGCTATGCCAACGCCGACATGGACGATTTGGAGCGGTGTCTCAAAGAGGCACAGGCACAGCGGTTCCGCATCATTGTCACCGACGGTGTCTTCTCCATGGATGGCAACGTGGCACCAATGGACCGCATCTGTGACCTTGCTGAGAAATATGACGCGCTGGTAATGGTCGACGAGTCGCACTCCGCCGGTGTGGTGGGAGCCACCGGACATGGTGTGAGCGAACTCTATGGCACTTACGGCAGGGTGGATATCTACACCGGCACGCTGGGCAAGTCGTTTGGCGGAGCCTTGGGCGGTTTCACCACAGGTCGCAAGGAAATCATCGATATGCTCAGGCAGAGGAGCCGTCCTTATCTCTTCTCCAATTCTCTCGCGCCTTGTATTATCGGTGCCAGTCTGGAGGTGTTCGCCATGCTCAGGGAGAGCAATGAGATTCACGACCGCCTCGTGGAGAATGTGGAGTATTTCCGCACCAGGATGATGGATGCCGGCTTCGACATCAAACCCACGCAGAGTGCCATCTGTGCTGTCATGCTTTATGATGCCAAACTCTCCCAGGTCTATGCCAACCGCATGTTGGAGGAGGGTATCTATGTGACGGGATTCTATTATCCGGTGGTGCCTAAGGGTCAGGCTCGCATCCGCGTGCAGATTTCCGCCGGGCACAACCGCGACCAACTCGACCGTTGCATAGCTGCCTTCGTCAAGATTGGCCGTGAATTGGGTGTGCTGAAGCAGTAGCAATCGCCTGGGCAGCTACATAGGCGGTGGTCCATGCTGCCTGGAAGTTGAAGCCGCCGGTCACACCGTCGATGTCGAGCACCTCGCCGGCGAAAAACAGACCTTTGCGGTGGCGACTCTCCATAGTGGTGGGGTTGATGCCCGACAGTGCCACCCCACCGCAGGTGACAAACTCATCTTTGAATGGCGCACGGCCGGTGATGGCGACATCGTCGGCCGTGAGGCTGTTGGTCAGTCTGTTGATATCCTTTTTGCCCAGGTCTGACCATCGGGCATTGGCTTTTTCGCTGATGCTCTTTTCCACGATATAGTTCCACAGACGCTGGGTCAGTCCTTGGATGGCGTGAGTGGCGACCTGCTGCTTGGGGTGGGTAATGACCATCTCAGTCAGCAGTTCGCGTATCTCTGTCTCGCTCATCCCCGTCCAGTTGATACAGACATGTGCCTGGTAGTTGCGCCCATACAGGTCTCTGGCGGCATGGCTCGACAGTCTGAGGATAGCCGGACCGCTTAGTCCCCAATGGGTGATGAGCAGCGGTCCGCCAGCCTTGATTTTTGTGCCTGCCAGTGTTACCGTCGCCCGTTCTGCCACTGTGCCCATCAGTGCTTTCAGCCGTGTGTCGCCGATGCCCATCGAGAAGAGGGATGGCACAGGTTCGACGATGTCGTGGCCGATGTCGCGCAACCAGTCGAATCCCTGGGACCTCGGTGAACCACCCGTGGTGACCGCCACGAAGTCATATTCTTCAAGTTCCTCCATTTTGTGGATGGGATGCCGTGTGTGGATGGTGATGCCATGTTGGCGTGCGCTGTTGAGGAAACAGTTGATGATGGCATGTGAGTCTTGGGCAGCGGGAAACACGCAGTGGTCGGGTTGAACGGTAAGCGGCACACCGTGGCTTTCAAACCACCGATAGGCATCTTGATGGTTGAAGATGTTGAAGAGTCGTTTCAGCAGCCTGTGGCCGCGGGGATAGACGGCGGAGAGGTCGCGGACGCCCTCAAATGTGTTGGTGCAGTTGCAGCGTCCGCCGCCCGACACTTCCACCTTTGCCAGCACATGCTGGCTGCGCTCGAAGATGTCTACCTGCATTGCGGGCATCATCTCCTTCAGGTTGATGGTGAGGAAAAACCCGGCGGCTCCACCGCCGATGATGGCTGTTTTCATTGTAGGGATAGTTGGACAATTATCCTATAGTTTTTGCAAATATCGGAAAAAAAGCCCAATATCCTTTTCTTCTCTGTTTTTTTTCTTATTTTTGCAAGAAATTTGTGTGTCAATGATGTTAATGTTAGGTGTTTAGCAATCAATAAGTGCGAATTGGAAAAACGATATGAGAAAAATAATTATTTCTTTTGCCTTATCTTTGGCAACCATGGTGGCTTTGGCACAGAACGTGCAGATTCATTACGACTTTGGTCATAACCTTTCCGACAACCTTTCAGGAAGACCCAGTGTCACGACCACGGTGGAGATGTTCAAGCCCGACCGGTGGGGAAGTACTTTCCTATTCACCGACCTTGACTATTTTCATGACGGTGTGGCAGGCGCCTATTGGGAGTTCGCAAGGGAGTTCAATGTGTCTTCCGACAAGCGTTGGGCGGCACATGTGGAGTATGACGGAGGTTTGACATCCAATCAGGTTACGCCGTATTCCACCCGTTTCCAGCATGCTTTCCTCGCCGGACCCGCGTGGAACTGGGCGAGCAGCGATTTCAGCAAGACTTTGTCGTTGCAGGCGATGTATAAGTATTATTTCAAGGGGCAAAACCCATGGGACCGTCCTTTCAGCAGTTTTCAGGCGACGGCGGTGTGGGGTATCCATTTTGCAGGCGGACGCTTCTCATTCTCCGGTTTTATCGACTGTTGGTATGACAATAGTGTGAGCGGCAACTGGATTACCATTTCCGAACCCCAGTTCTGGTTTAATCTCTCCGCGTTGACGGGGCATAAGGACTTCAACCTCAGTTTGGGTATTGAGGCGGAAGTAAGCAACAATTTCGTCTTCGACGACCTTGGGCGCAACAACCGCTTCTATGCCATCCCCACCATTGCCGCGAAGTGGACGTTTTAATTAGTCCCCTCACCTCTAACCCCTCACCTCTAACCTCTAATTTCCATGCTTAAAACCCTCTATTCTCAAATCAAGCAATACCGGCGGGCGGCGGTGCTTACACCTGTCTTCACCTCACTTGAGGTAGTGATGGATGTGCTTATCCCATACGTCACCGCCAAACTCATCGACCTGGGCATCAATGCAGGCGACTTGCGTAATGTCTATCTCTATGGTGGTGTCATGCTCGTCATGGCATTCCTCAGTTTGTTGTTCGGTATCAAGGCAGGACAGTATTCCGCCTATGCCTCTTCGGGATTTGCCTGCAACCTCCGCGAGGCGATGTATCGCAACATCCAAACCTTCTCGTTTTCCGACATCGACAAGTATAGCACCTCGGGTCTCGTCACCCGCATGACGACCGATGTGTCCAACCTGCAGAATGCCTTCCAACAGCTGCTGCGCGTGTCGGTGAGGGCGCCTTTCCGTATGCTCTTCAGCATCTTCATGTGTTTTGTCATCGATGTGAGGATGAGCATCATCTTCGTTGTCGCCATGGTGGTGCTGTCGGTGTTCCTCTATTTCCTCATCAGCAGGGTGGCGGGACTCTTCAAGCAGGTGTTTGAGCGATATGACCAACTCAACGGCAGCGTGCAGGAGAACATCGCAGGCATCCGCGTGGTGAAGTCTTTCGTGCGCGAGGATTATGAGAACACCAAATTTGGATGGGCTGCTGAGGCACTCTACAAACTCTATGTGCGCACTGAGGGACTCATGGCACTCAACCATCCGGTGATGAACCTCGTGGTCTATGGCTGTATCATCGCCATCTCGTGGTTTGGCGCACAGTTTGTGGTCAGCGACACGCTCACTACAGGTGAGATTACCTCACTCTTCACCTATGTGATGAGCATTCTTATGTCTCTCATGATGCTCAGCATGATATTCGTCATGCTCACACAAAGTGCCGCCAGCGGTCAGCGTGTGGCAGAGGTCATCGATGAGGAGGCAGATATCCACAATCCCGATAAGGCAATCACCGACGTACCTAATGGCGATGTCGACTTCCGCCATGTCTATTTCGCCTACAAGGCAGGCAGCGGGGAGTATGCCATACAGAACATTTCATTCCAGGTGCGCAGCGGAGAGACCATCGGTGTCATCGGCGGAACGGGTAGTGGCAAGTCGTCGTTGGTCAACCTCGTCAGCCGTCTCTATGACGTGTCGAAAGGTGCTGTATCAGTGGGCGGACATGACGTGCGGCAGTACGACCTCGAGGTGCTCCGCAATGCCGTGTCTGTGGTGCTGCAGAAGAACGTACTCTTTTCAGGAACCATTCTCGACAACCTCAGGTGGGGCAATAGCGACGCCACGTTGGAGGAATGTCAGGAGGCATGCCGTATGGCATGCGCTGATGAGTTCATCGAACAGATGCCCGAGGGTTATAACACCCGCATCGAACAAGGTGGAACCAACGTGTCGGGCGGACAGCGGCAGCGACTGTGCATCGCCCGCGCATTGCTCAAGCGACCCAAGGTGCTGGTGCTCGATGACAGCACCTCTGCCTGCGACACCGCCACCGATGCCGCCATCCAGCGCGCCTTTAGAGAAGAGTTGCCGGAAATCACCAAAATCATCATAGCACAGCGCATATCCAGCGTGCGTGAGTGCGACCGCATCCTCGTGCTCGACAAAGGACGGGTGAGTGGTTTTGATACTCATGAAAACCTGTTGCGCCAGAATGCCATCTACCGCGAAATCAATACTTTGCAGAATGAGGACGTCGGCGACTTCGATGAACCGAAGAAGAGCCGCAGCCGTTTCAAGAACACCCACCTTAAAAACAAGAAGTCATGAGAATGGGAATGCGTACAAGGCCAGGCGAGGTGTTCGCCAACAACGAGAAAGCCAAGGACAGGAAGGGGACACTCCTGCGACTGTTCCGTTTCGTTATGAAGTACTACAGGTTCTCATTCCTCGTGGTGTTTGCCTGCATCATCGTGTCGTCGGTGGCTACCCTGATGTCCACCCTTTTTACCCGCACGCTTATCGATGACTACATACAGCCGCTGAAAGGGGTGGACAACCCCGACTTCTCACCACTTGCCGTGGCTTTGCTCAAACTGGGTGCTGTGCTGGTGGTGGGCGTGGCTTGCTCCTATGCCTACAACCGCATCATGATCAACGTCAGTCAGGGCACCATGCTGCGGCTGCGCAAGAGCATGTTCGGACATATGCAGAAACTGCCGGTGAGTTATTTCGACACCCATTCGCATGGTGACATCATGTCGACCTATACCAACGACATCGACAGCCTGCGTCAGGTCATCAGTTCCAGCCTCCCCTCAGCATTCAGTTCGCTCATCACACTTACCATTACCTTCATCAGTATGGTGGCGCTCAGTCTGCCGCTTACAGGGGTGTCCATTCTTATGGCGGTGGTCATGGCATTCGCCACCACACGATTGGGGAAGATGTCAAGAAAGCATTTTGTGGGGCAGCAACAGAACTTGGCGGCTGTCAACGGCTTCATCGAGGAGATGATGACAGGACAAAAGGTGGTCAAGGTGTTTTGCTATGAGGATGAGGCCATCAACAGGTTTTCCAAAATCAATGAAGACCTGCGCTCCAGTGCCTACAATGCCAACAAGATAGCCAACATCGTCATGCCTGTAAACGGCAACCTTGGTAATCTGGGTTATGTGCTCATCGCAGTTGTGGGCGCCACCATCGCCTTGTACTCACAGTCGGCGCTCACCATCGGAACGTTGGTGGCATTTCTCACCCTCAACAAGAACTTCACTCAACCTATTGCCCAAATCAGTCAGCAAATCAACAGTGTGCTCAATGCGTCGGCTGGTGCCGAACGCGTCTTCGCTCTCATGGATGAGCAGGCGGAGACAGACGAAGGAAAGGTGACGCTGACTGACGCAGTGGAAGGTGCTGACGGACAACTGACCAAAGCGGATGAGCGTACAGGCACATGGGCATGGGTTTCACCCGACGGGCAGCTGACCAAGGTGGAAGGCGGTGTCAGTTTCGATATGGTCGACTTCAGTTATGTGCCCGACAAACAGGTGCTCTACGACATCGTGCTCCATGCCATGCCCGACCAGAAAATCGCCTTCGTCGGAGGTACGGGTGCGGGCAAGACCACCATCACCAACCTCATCAACCGTTTCTACGACATCCAGGACGGCAAGATACAGTATGACGGCATCAGTATTAATGATATCTCCAAACCACACTTGCGCCGCAGTCTGGGCATGGTGCTGCAAGATATCCAGTTGTTTACGGGTACGGTGATGGACAACATCCGCTATGGACGTCTTGACGCTACCGACCAGGAGTGTATTGAGGCGGCCAAATTAGTGGGTGCAGATAACTTCATCCGCCGTCTGAGCAACGGTTACTTGACCGTCATCAGTGGACAGGCCTCCAACCTCAGTCAGGGTGAGCGGCAGTTGCTCTCCATTGCCCGTACCGCCATCGCTGACCCGCCAGTGCTCATCCTCGACGAGGCAACATCGTCGATAGATACCCGCACTGAGAGAATGGTGCAGCGTGGCATGGACTCGCTCATGCGGGGGCGCACAACCTTTGTCATCGCCCACCGGTTGTCTACCGTGCGCAACTCCGACTGCATCATCGTGCTGGAGCGTGGCCGTATCATCGAGAAAGGTACGCATGATGAGCTGATAGCCCTTCAAGGCAAATACTACCAACTCTATACCGGAAACGACATCTAAGAATGATATGTCCGACCCGTCCGACTCGTCTGACCCGTCCGACCCGTCCGACTTGTCCGACTCGTCCGACCTAAAAAATAAAATAATGACCGAGCAAGAACGCATCATACAGCTCCGGCGTGAGCTTCACGAGCACAACCACCGTTACTATGTGCTCAACCAACCTACCATCAGCGACCAGGACTTCGACTTCCTGATGCATGAACTGCAGGACCTTGAGGCACGTCATCCCGAGATGGATGACTCCAACTCACCCACACAACGGGTGGGCAGTGACCTCAACCAGGAGTTCCAGCAGGTAGAGCACCGCTATCCCATGCTCTCACTTGCGAACACCTATAGTGAGAGCGATGTGGCGGAATGGTTTGCCAGCGTCAGCCGCGGACTGGGTGGTGAGCCTTTCGAGGTGTGCTGCGAACTGAAATACGACGGACTGTCAATATCGTTAACCTATGAGGAGGGGAGACTCGTACGTGCCGTCACTCGTGGCGATGGGGTGCGTGGTGATGATGTCACCGCAAACGTGAAAACCATCCGTTCCATCCCCTTGGTGCTGCCGGCGTGGGAGGAACAGCAGCGGGCGGGACTCGACCTCTTTGCAGAGACACCGACTATGCCGAGGACATTTGAAATCCGTGGTGAGGTGCTGATGCCTTGGAAAGTGTTTGAACGGCTCAACAACGAGCGTGAGGAGGCGGGCGAACCGCTCTTTGCCAACCCCCGCAATGCGGCAAGCGGTACGCTGAAGAGTCAGAAGTCTGACCTCGTGGCGAGCCGCCAACTCGATGCCTATCTCTATTACCTGTTGGGTGAAACGTTGCCTGCTGAAGGGCATTTTGAGAATATGGACGCCGCCCGTCGATGGGGCTTCAAGGTGAGCGAGGGCATGCGCAAGGTAAAGACCATCGACGAGGTGCTTGCCTTCATCAATTATTGGGAAACTGAGCGGCGCAATCTGCCTGTGGCTACCGACGGTATCGTTCTTAAGGTCAACTCCCTCCGGCAGCAACGTGCATTGGGATTCACTGCAAAGAGCCCACGTTGGGCCATCGCCTACAAATACAAGGCTGAGCGGGTGATGACACGTCTCCTTGAGGTGACCTACCAAGTGGGGCGTACCGGAGCAGTTACACCTGTGGCCAATATGGAACCAGTGCGCCTGGCTGGAACGACGGTGAAGCGCGCCACGCTCAACAACGAAGACTTCATCCGCTCCTTCGACCTTCATCTGGGTGACTATGTGTATGTGGAGAAAGGCGGTGAGATTATTCCGAAAATCGTGGGGGTGGACACCTCTCGCCGTGAAGAGAATGCCTTGCCCGTGAGGTTTGCTGCCGTGTGTCCGGAATGCGGCACACCGCTCGTGAGATATGAGGGGGAGGCTGCCCATTATTGTCCCAACGATGCAGGATGTCCGCCGCAAATCAAGGGGCGCATCGAGCATTTCATCGCCCGCAAGGCGATGAACATCGACTCGCTGGGACCGGAGACGGTGGATGACTATTATCAGCGCGGACTGATTCACAACATCGCTGACCTCTATTGTATCCGCGTGGAGGACATCAATGCTGATGGGTCACGTCAGCGCTCGGCAGAGAAAATCGTCGGCGGTATTGCTGCCTCCTGCCAAGTGCCGTTTGAGCGTGTGGTCTTTGCCCTTGGCATCCGCTTCGTAGGCGAGACCTCAGCCAAATTGCTGGCACGGCATTTCAAGAATATCGACGCTCTGGCATCCGCCACTGCTGATGACCTGATGCAGGTGGAAGGGGTAGGGGAAGTTATCGCTGCCAGTGTGGTGGGGTATTTCCGCAACCCAGTCAACCAGGAGATTGTCGCACGTCTGAGGGAGTATGGCGTGCAGATGAGCCTCTCCGATGAACAGATGCAGACCGCCAGCGATGCGTTGGCGGGCAAGAGCATCGTCATCAGCGGGGTGTTTGTGCATCACAGCCGTGATGAGTACAAGGCGCTCATTGAACAGCATGGTGGCAAGAACGTGGGCTCCATCAGCGGCAAGACCTCCTTTATCCTAGCCGGCGACAACATGGGACCCTCCAAACTCCAAAAGGCAGAGAAACTCGGTATCCCCATCGTCAATGAGGAGGAATTCCTCAGGATGATTTCTGGTTAGTCATTTGGTTGTTTGGTCGTTTAGTCGTTTAGGCATATGACTAGTGTGGCGTTTCTTTTGCATCACGTCTAAATTATTTGCATTACGTCCATAATAACTGTTTACCTATCGTGGATTTGGATAATTAATAATAAGACAAGTTATCATAAAATATTTATTTGGATAATATGGAAAAGAAACAAAATACATGGGTCGTCACTTTCATAGTTCTCATATTGACCTCCATTTTCGTTGGGGTGGTATGGTATGCATATGACCATTACGTCAATAGGGGGAAAGATGTTGGTGTCAATCATCGATATCTGTTTGGTGATGCCAATAATACCCACTTGAAGGCTGCACGTGAGAAAGGAATCAAACCACCAGCCAATCGTGACGAATTGGATGTGAGCAAATTGGTCAAAATAGAAACCTGTGATTTGTATAAGGTTGACCCATTGGAATACTCTGTTCCTTATCTCACGCCTGCAGCGAAGGCTCTTTTAGACGAGATTGGCTCTCGCTTTCAGAAGGCTATGAGTGAGCAAGGTTTGAAAAAACATAGGCTTATCGTCACGTCTGTCCTGCGAACTGATGATGACGTCAACAGATTGAGAAAAGTAAATGGGAATGCCACGAAGAATTCGCCTCACCGATATGCCACCACATTCGACATTACCTATGTTAGGTATGACAGGATGTCTCTTAAGGGACAGGCAGCCAGTAGGCAACAAATGGCAAATATCCTTGGAGAAGTGTTGGAAGGACTTCGAAAAGAAGGCCGCTGTTATGTGAGGTATGAGAGGCTTGAACCCTGCTATCATATCACCTCAAGGCGGTAGAATCCTCCGTCCCCATAGTTGGAAAATGAGAAAAGAAAAAGCATTATTGCCTTGTCTGGTAGTGACAGTTGCTGTAGGTCCTGCCTATTCGCAGGCCAAGAGCAGTGAAAACCACAAGTCAGCACGTCCCAATATCATTCTTTTTATGGCTGATGACTTGGGGTGGCAGGATACCTCTGTGCCATTCGGAAATGAACGCACTCGACTGAATGATATTTACGAGACACCAAATATGGAACGGCTTGCCAGACAGGGAATGATGTTCACACAGGCTTACGCAGCACCAATAAGTTCGCCCAGCCGCTGCTCCCTGATGACCGGTATGAATGCCGCCCGTCATCGTGTCACCAACTGGACATTGCACCAAGACAAGCGTACGGATGCTGAAGATGCTGTTGTGACACCACCGGAATGGAATGTGAACGGCATCTGCCAGACAGAGGGAACGAACAATACTTTTGTGGGCCGTTCTTTTGTGGACATCCTGCATGCAAACGGATATCGCACCATCCATTGCGGTAAGGCTCATTGGGGTGCTATCGGCACTCTGGGTGAGCAGCCAGAGCATTTCGGCTTTGATGTCAACATAGCCGGTCATGCGGCAGGAGGTCCCGCCACGTATCTCAGCGAACAGAATTATGGCCATGACAAGGACGGCAATCCAACAACACCTATGCATATCCCGGGGTTGCAGAAATACTGGGGTACAGGAACCTTTCTCACAGAAGCACTCACACAAGAGGCGCTGGGGGCACTTGATGAGGCGAAACGACTTGGGCAGCCCTTTTATCTGTATATGTCCCACTATGCCGTGCATGTGCCTATAGACAGGGACTTGCGATTTTTCCAAAAATATGTGGAGAAAGGGCTCTCGCCCAAGGAGGCTGCTTATGCCTCACTGATTGAGGGCTTGGATTCCAGCCTCGGTGATGTTCTCGACTGGCTTGACCATCATGGGGAAACAGACAATACCATCGTGATTTTTATGAGTGACAATGGAGGATATGCCACCAGCAGCTATTGGCGTGATGAACCGCTCTACACACAGAATGCTCCCTTAAGGTGCGGAAAGGGTTCTCTATATGAGGGTGGCATCCGCGAGCCAATGATTGTCAGGTGGCCAGGGCATGTCAGGGCACAGTCCCGTTGTGACAGTTATGTCATGATAGAGGATTTTTATCCTACTCTTTTGGAAATGGGTGGTGTGAAGCGGTATCAAGTACCTCAGACTATAGACGGAAAGAGTTTCATGCCCTTGCTGACAAAGAAAGGTGACCCATCACGAGGCCGCTCTCTTATTTGGAACTTCCCCAATGTCTGGGACAATGAGGGACCCGGCATCAGCTTAAACTGCGCGATACGTAAAGGCGTGTGGAAAATGATATATAATTATAAGACGCGCAAAAAAGAACTCTACAACATCTCCATTGATATCAGCGAGGCCAACGACGTAGCATCATATTATCCAAAAGTGGTTAGACGGCTGTCACGTGAATTGGGATGTAGTTTGCGCAAGATGCAAGCGCAGCGCCCTTTGTTGAAAAGTTCTGGCATGCCGTGCCCATGGCCGGATGAGACAGAATAACAAAATAGTTCTCTTTTTTGGTGATTTCAGAAATTATTTCTATTTTTGTCCTGTCGTAGTGTGGCCTCGGTACTTTGTTATTGCACCACCAGAGCTAGTGAGATTCACACTATGATGAAATTATTGAAGCAACAGCTGTTGCTTTAGGTTTTATTATTATCGTTAAACAAAGTGGTGCTTTATTTGTGAAAATCATGAAAAAGTTGATTTTGTTGGCTGTTGTCGCCATGATGGCAACATTGAGTGTGAATGCACAGAATACGTTCGTCAAGCCAATGGTTGGCCCAACATTTTCCAAATTTACTAGTTTTGACGACGCTAAGTTCAAGGTCGGTGTTGTCGGCGGAATGGAGGTTGGCTATTATGTGTCTGAGCCATTTGCCCTGACAGCAGGTCTTTTGGTGTCCTTGCAAGGAAGCAACTATAAGGATGAAGAATATTTCAAAGACCAGAAAACCACTATGACTTATTTGAATGTTCCCCTCCTCGCCAACTATTATGTAGCTCCTGGATTTGCCATCAAGGCAGGTATCCAACCTGGATTCCTGTTGGGTAGAAAATCAAAAGGTTCCGAAAAAGTGGATGGAGCATGGGAAGATTATGAAATTACAGATACAGAGGGCTTGAAGAAACTCGACCTCTCCATCCCCATCGGCCTGTCGTATGAGTTCTCCAATATCGTCATTGATGCCCGCTACAACCTTGGCCTGACCAAGATTATTGAAGATGTTAAAGCCAAGAACAGCGTATTCATGCTGACTTTGGGCTATAAGATTTCTTTCTAAAACCAATCAACCTCGAAAGGATGCCCCCATGATTCAGGTCATAGTTTCTAATGAGATAGAACAGGTGTGCCCTGGATTCGTGGGGGCAGCCGTTGAAGCACATTGTGCCAACAGTGAGTATTGTGCTCCGTTGTGGGAGGAAATCAACGCCATGACGGAGAAGTTCAAGACGACGCTCACCACGGAGTCGCTGAAGCAACTGCCCAGTATCGAGGCGACGCGCCGTATATACAGGGCTTGCGGCAAGGACCCCTCGCGCTACCGCCCTGCGTCCGAGGCGCTCATCAGAAGGGTGCTTCAAGGAAAATCATTGTATCAGATTGACACACTCGTCGACCTCATCAACTTGGCGAGCATCGCCTACGGATATAGCATTGGTGGGTTTGATGCCGACAAGTTTGTTGGCAACACGCTTACGTTAGGTATAGGGCGTGCAGGAGAGCCCTACGAAGGTATCGGACGGGGGATGATCAACATTGAGGGACTGCCAGTGTACCGTGATGCAGAAGGTGGCGTGGGAACACCCACCAGCGACCATGAACGCACGAAAATCACCTTAACCACCACTCATCTGCTCGTCCTCATCAATGGCTACGACGGCAACCGCGAGCGCGTGGAGGCAAATGCAGAATTCATCCGTCAACTGCTCCAGAAGTATGGAGCAAGTGACGGAGGACATTATTGGGTGTATGGATAACCCATTTATTTTTTCTTGTCCTTGACGGAGAGGGGGAGATGCCGCCAGATGCAGCGGGGAACGCACCGCCACAGGGCGGTGATGATGCGCCACCGCCAGTCGATGACACGCACATGGCTCTTCTTGTTGATGGCCACCATGATTTCATGTGCTACATCCTCCTTGTGGAGCAGCATGGGGTAGTTTTTGCCGTCGTTGAGCAAGGCGGTATCGACAAATCCTGGTCGGATATCAGTGAAACGGATTTTCAACTTGCGCGTATAGGCCTGTTGTTCCAATGCCTGCAAGTAAGTATTCTGAAAAGCTTTCGTGGCGGAATAGGAGGGAGCGGGACCAAGTCCCATTGTTCCGGCTATGGAGGTGATGGCCACAATATGGCCGCCACCGTGACGGGCCATGTAGCGATATGCCACGCCAATCATACGGGTAAATCCCAAGGCGTTGGTTGTCACGGTGGCGGTCTCGATGTCTGCCTCAAGAGTGGTGTTCTGCTTGCCGATGCCGGGGGCATAGAAGAAGAGGTCCATGCCGCCTACCACGGCGATGAGGCTGAGTAAGAGGTCCTCTGCCCCCTCGCTGTTCACATCGATGGTCTCCACCTCAACGCGGTCAGGCATCTTGTCCTTCAGTTCCATCAGCAGGTCGGTGCGTCGGGAGGCGATGCCGAGCGTCCACCCATCGTTGAGCAGCAGTTTGCTCACCTCCATGCCGATGCCCGACGAGGCACCTAATACTATCGCCTTCTTGGTCTTCATCCAATTCTCTTGCTCAGTTCACGGTAGATGACTGCTCCGCATGCCAATTTGATGACGATGAAAACGGAAATCAAAATGGCCATGATAATCATGGTGACAATCATATTGTTGATGACGAGTCCGATGAGCCACATCAGGATGCCGGCTATGATGAAGAAAACCAGTGAGCACACCATGTCAATCCAGAACAAGGTGGACTTGTAGCCATAGGTAATCTTCGTGCTTTGCATCATGGCTTCAGATGGCGACAGTTCCTTGTCGAGCAGCAGGAATAGTGCCTGCGACCAGCCGTAACTGATGATGATGGCTGGAACAAAGACAAAGAGCAGGGCGGGCAAGATGGATATGGACATCAGGCCAATCAGGTTGAAGAACTCTCCCATGTATTTGCGGTAGTGCCCGTCGAAGATAAACGTGGGGCTGATGATGGCATTGGTGTCCTTGCTGAGTTTCAGCGGCAGGGTATTGAGGCCGATGGTGGTTCCTACATTGATATAGGGTACCCAGATGGTGAGGATATAGAGGATGCAGGCGAGGAACACGGAAAGGAAATTCTTCAGTCCTATTCCGATGCCTTCCTTGATGACTCCCATGACGGTGATGAGCCGCTCGCTCTGATAAGAGGGGTGAGTCTCTTCCTGCTGCCAGCGCGCCTCTTCTTGTCGGCGACGCTGTTCTTCCTGTTGTCTACGTTGCTCCTCTTGTTGTCTACGTTGCTCCTCTTGCTGTCGTCGGACCTCTTCTTCACGGCGTCGTGCTTCCTCTTCTGCATGGTTGTTGGGTGGCGTGGTGTCGTCAGCCGTATTGAACCAATATCCGCAGTAGCGGCATTTCAAGGCCTCTTGCCTGACCATTTGCCCACATTTTGGGCATCTTTTCATGTTGTCCATAGTGTGTAATAATTATTGGTTACTGATTGGGGATGCGGTCTACCTTTTCCAGACGGATGCCCGAACCAGAATTGCCCTGTCCTGGATTGGCTGGCTCAAGATGGAAACCGTTTCCTGATGATGACGGTGGTGGGTTGTTGCCGGGCCGGCGACCCTCACGTCTGACACGGTCCTGCTCACGCTGCTCTTCACTGCGGAACACCCTACGCGGACGGTCTTTCTGATTCCTGTCCATATGTGATGGTGGTGGCGGTGGATAGGCATAGTCGTCCTCTTCTCTATACCGTTGGTTTTGTGTGTCGGACTTTTTCACGGTATTGGTTTTGACGTTTTTGTCTTCTTGCTTCTGGACAGGTTCTTCCGGTTCTTCATTGTCGATTCTCTCAAAACTCTCAGTGATGGTGTTCATCTTGTAGGTAAAGGCGTAGTCGCCATATTTGTCACCCATGTCGATGAGGAGGTATTCATTGTCTGCCTCGTCTTTCGTGGCGTCAAGCACTTTCCCATTGCCCGACAAGACGGGAATTTTCACGGTCTCTGTCTTGTCTGTGTCAGCATGGTAGAGCATGAGTTTGTTGTCAAGGATGTAATAGAGGCATGGACTTTCAGCATCGGGGTAAGCGTTCAGTGCATAGGCCGAAGAGGTGATGTTTTCCACCACACTGTCAAGTCTATGCTGGAAGAGTGCTTTTCCCGTCAGTTGGTTGGTTTCGGTGGGTGTCACAACCTCCTTTTGAGGCTCGACAGGCGGTTCATTTTCTTCTTTATCTCCCTTCAGCAGGAAATAGGCGAGCAGGCCAAGTCCGATGACAAGCAGGGTGATGAGGGCAATGAGCAGCCATTTCAGGGGATTGCCTCCCTTGGCGGGAGGAGCTGCCACAGAAGTGTCTTCTGGCGGCCACTGGCGCTTGGATTCTGGCCGAGGTTGTGGCTCTGGTTCAGGTTCGAGTCTTGTTTCCGGCTCTGGGTCATATTTGGGTTCTGGTTTTGGCACGGCAACAGGTTCTGGTTCGGGAGCAGGTTCTGGTTCAGGTTGGGGCTTTGTTTCCGGTTTGGTCTCTGGTTCAGGTCCGAATACCAACTTCCTCTCTGGCTTTTGTATGGGTTCTGGTTCGGGAGTCGGTTCCGGCTCTGGCTCAGGTACGATAGGTTTTTCCTCCACGATAGGTTTTTCCGCAGTAACTTCTTGTGGTTTTGCATCAAACCCAGTAGGTTCGAAGCACACAGGACAGATGGCAAGATGAGCACCGATTTGTTCTCCGCAGATAGGGCAGAACCGCATTGCTCCTGTTTCTGAACCAGTGTCAGGAGCGGGTGTGTCGGGTTGGGATGGTTGGGGTTGTGGTGCGTTGTTTGGTGTCGCACCTGATAGAGGCTCACCGCAATAAGGGCATACGCTTAGGTGGTCGTCCACCATCTCCGCACATATAGGGCATCTTTTCATAGCAAATAAGAATTTGAATGGTAATTGATTTCAGATTGCCCACAAATATAACGGATTTCTGACACTTTTGCAAATATTTGACAATTATTTTGTGAATTGCAATGAGTTTAAAACAGTTAATACTTATGTATCTTTTGTCGACACCCATATTTGTAGGACATTACTTCCATACTTTCAGTACTTTCAGGAGTAATGGCATACGTCGTGGCACCAGGTTACTGACAAAAGATTATCTTCTGGAAGATTAGAATAATAAACACCAAAAGTCAGATTTTGCAAACCATTTACCATCGATTTTTATTGATGACCTGCTTGAATACAGGAATGTCGGAGACGGAGGCGAAGAGGAGCATACATGCACGAAACTTGATAATGTCGGAACCGAAAAGGCTATAGACGTCATGACTCATTGTCGCTTCAGTAGCTTCAATCAATCTCTCTCTGAGGATGGGATGCTCAATATAGGCATAAGCCATTAGATGTTGCTACCTGCACCACCCATCTTTCACATAGATGGTGTCGCCTTTGAAGGGAACGAAGACCTCTATGAAATCTCCTTGCCAATCATTCTCCATTTCGCCATCCACCTCTACTTGGCGGATATGGGTGCCTTTGGGCCTGTCTATAGGTTGTTCAGGAAGAATATAATAGCGATAACCATTCTCTTCCTTCTCCCAGCAACACGGGTCGGCAACACATGCATGGCGCAACTTGCTGTAGAATGCTTTTGACAAAGGCCGGCGTGGAACGAACTTGATAGAGATTTCATTCCGGGTGAAGTCATCATAATAGGTGGAGTCGACCGGAGTCACATCTGGGAAGTCTACACCTGTGATTTTTCTCAAATCTGCCGCCGTGTGGTAAGGAATAGAAGCCGGGACACCCTCTGAATGACCATCAATGAGATAGCTTAGACCCCCAATAAGAACGATAAGCATGACAGGAGGTGAGAAGATTGAGAGGATTGAAGCCTTGATGTAGCCCATTCTGCGGGCAATAAACAATAATCCAAATGGAATAAAAAACCATAAGAGACAGCTGTTGGCTCGTGAACGCCACTCCTTGTTGAAAATGAGAGTGCAATATACAACGACAAGTATGCAGATATAAAACAGAACCATAATGTTATCGGATTTTTTTGAATCATTTAAATGGTTGAACAATGTTTTCTAATACATAATACCACTTTCCGCTCTGAGGTAACTAGCAGAACCTGTTTGCTATACGAAATACGGCCTTTTCTGTATGAATTGGTTCGTTCGCAGATTAATAACCAATCAGAATTTAATCTTATTGAATCCTAATACAAGCGATTCTATCCACCCATACCAATCTGTTGGGGATGTCCATACATGTTTCCAATGCCAACCATCGCTGGCGCGAAATATCTTTTCGTGTCCATTTTCCTCATAGGTGGAATTGGGATATGGGCTTTTATGCTTGAAGTCCGACACCCATTTCTCCCCATTGTAAATGGCGATAAGGCCGAAGTGGCTTATCTTGTTCTGCGGCAGAACGCAGATGTCGCCTTTTATAGGCTTGTACCCTTCTGATGATATTTCCTTGAATCCCATCTGTGGCAAGGTTTTTTCGTATGCATAAGCTGGAATGAGTCCAATGGGACATCCTCCATGCCACATTGATTTTGTTACATACCAGGCACACATGGAGCGTGATTTCTTAGCCGCATGGCTTGTTGCATAGGTTACCGTCTTCTCATTGCTGTAGCGGTAAGGAAGGTGATTCCAGATGAGGATGGCAGCGATAGCGATGATGATGCCCTTTGTCTTTTTCTTCATTTTCATTATTGTCTTTCTTTTAGTTGAATAGATGTCTTAGCATAACGGTATAGCAGCCAACTGATGATGATGTCAATCAAAAATGCAATGACGAATATCAAAATGTTGACGGTGACGTAGCCCGACCTGGAGTTTCCCGACATGGCTTTTAGCTCTCCTACACACAAACGGCCCGCCCCTTCCATAGAGGATGGTGCAAAAGAGCGCTACCAAGGCAAACAGGAAATGTCGTTTCCTGCAAAGCACGACAAGTGCTACAATGGCGGTGAGGAAATTGAGAATGATCAGATAATCCATATCAAATATTATGCGTTTTTTTTGAATTGTAAATGTCTATGGGGGCCACCACCTTTTGGTCAAGGTTGATGCCTCGCTGTTTGAGCTTTTTCTTCAGTCCGGTGATGTGATAGTCAGAAACCGTCCTGTATTTGCATAGCTCAACATGAAACTGGGACTTGTAGATGTGGTGAATCAGTTCCGAACAATAATACCGGTCGTTGTCTGGCTTAAATGAAGTGTCATAGGGGCGTCCGAGCAAACCTTTGTAACTTACTTTGATGGGTTCATCGTAGACTCGCTTTGCCCACCATTGCTTGCCTTTGCCTCGGTTGATGAACTCTTGTAGGGGGGTCAGTTTCAGTGTGCCAGTAGCTTCAAGCACATACAGGCCATCAGGTTTTTCGATGATGATGCCGCAATGGCTCAATACCGACATCGTGGCATATTGTATCAATGGCGACTGCTCAGACTTTGACGTATGGAAGATGATGTCGCCTTCCTTCAATTTGTCTGCAGATGTCTGTCCTGAGCAGTATTTGATGCCAAGAAAAGACACCACAATGATTAAAAGTATTCCAGAAACCTTTTTCTTTTTCATTTTAGTTATGTTTAAATGCCTTATTTTTCCAAGTCCTTGATAGGATTGATGAAGAAGAGAAGTTTTTTTGGATCCCAATGCCCGTCACCCTGCGGGATGATGGAGGATATGCTGTAGTGCAGGTGTGGGGGCTTCCCCGCCGCATTGCCTGTGTCTCCCACCTTGCCGATGACAGACTTTGTGGTGACGATGGCACCGACATGCGTGTCAATCTCACTCATGTGGGCATAGTAGTGAAGACGCAGTTTCGAACTGAATATCAACACGATGTTTCCGCCAATGCCATAATCATGCGCAGCAGCGATAACTATTCCGCCTATGGCGGGATGGACTGGGGTTCCCTTTTTGGCAAAGATGTCTATGCCGCGATGGTTGTGGTCGCCCCAAGGGTGCCAGAACGATTTAGGATTGTAACTCTCTTTGCCGCAGCCCTCCACCGGGTTTTGGATTTCGGCGGGAAGCAGCCAGTCTACAACAATCAAAATCACTACGACAGCCAGTATGATTTTCAGCCACTTTTTGATTATTCTTATCATAATACAGATTTGTTATGGTTTTATTTTTGACGACCTTCTGTCGCACTATGGTTTCTATCAATTATATAGAGTCTTCAATTACTCAAAACTATCACTGGGTGAAAGTTGTTGATTTTTAGGGTGTTATACAAATGGATTTTTTTTGGCGAATGACGGTTCCTCAGGCGACGAGGGGCAAATCATTAAGATTCGCCTCCTCTTTCATCATACTCATCATCTTCCTCAATATTCTATTTTTCTTACTCTTCACACTATCACCATTCTTATAACCTATCCTCTTAGCTATCTCATCCATCCTACATCCTTCCACATAATAACACTCCAAAATCATTCTATCCACATCCTTCAACCTCTTCCATACCTTTTCCAACTTCTTATACTTCACTTCCTCATCTTCTTTCTCAGCCAATATATCAAACATCTCCTCCAAACCATTCACATCTTCATCCACTCCTCCAAACCTATTCTCCATCATCCACTCCAAACTCATCACATCATTTCTCACCTTCCTCAAATAATGCATCCCAATATTCCTGCAAACCTTCACCAAATATCCTACCATACATTCTTCCCGCAACTCAAAATCCTTATCCATCATCTTTCCCCACAACACCAAACATCCATCATCATACACCTCCTCCAAATCTTCAAACCTCAAACCACCAAACATCACACCCAACTTCAACAACACATTTTTCCTTTCCTTTTCCACCAACTGATTGAAATAAAATTTTCTCACAAAGAGAAATCCTTTTTTCTTTTCATCCAGAGTCTGTCCCATTACTCCTTCCTGAGACAGAATTTCAACTTCATTTTTTTCATTAACTCTAATTACAACCTTCCTTTTTCTCATAGTTTTTAGTTTTATCCGTTACAAAGATAACACCGATTTAAATAATTGATACATTTTTGGCATGGTTCTGTATGAACACCCACTTTTAATGTATGAAACATATGAAACCATAATAAAAATGGATAAAAAAGTAGGTAATTTCTTACCTTCAGCGCGAAGCGATAACTTCTTTAACTACTTAAATAGATTACTTTATTGGGAATTTTGGTATAAATAATTGGTTGTTTTTGAGAAAAAAGCAAAAATAACGTCTATTTTAGGGTGTGAAGGCGTGTTTTTAATAAAAAAGAAGATAATTTTGCTGATAGAAAAATGAAAAGAGATGGAAGATAAACAAAACCAATTGGAACAGATGAAAGAAGAGGCCCGCAGACGCAATTTGCTTCGTTTTGTCCATGCTCAGGACAGCGGTGGCATCTACGATGGAACGACCACTTATGTCGAAGCTCTGGCGGAGGTACGGGCAGGGCATAAACGCGGGCATTGGATGTGGTATGTGTTTCCGCAGATGAAAGGACTGGGGCATACTGAGATAGCTGAGTTTTATGGCATTAACGGGCGCGAGGAGGCATACGCCTACATTGCCCATCCCATTCTCCGGGAACGGCTGGTGGAGATAACTGAGGCGGTGCTCAACAATGAGCATTCCGCCTACAGTATCTTTGGCGACGATATCATCAAGTTTCGTGCCTGTATGTTGCTGTTCGCCTCTGTTTCGGATATTCCTGTATTCAAGCAAGTCCTCAGTGAATATCGCTGGTAGGCAATTGGTTCGCCAATAGGTGCATTGGCAAACTTCTACGTAACATAAAAACTGGGACTCCAAGAATGATGGAGAATGCTCCACCACTACACAACGAAATGGAGTTAATGGTAGAGCTCTCTGATGACAGCGTTAATCCTATTGGCTACACGGCTTGAGGCAAGGTTCTGACAGGGTATGCCACGCCTCTTCTTATGTGAATACTTCATTACATAGAAAGGTTCGCCAACATCGTCTGTTGTCTGTCCCATGAACATTCCTTCACTGACAAGAAAGTATTGATGGCCTTCATCGACGAGTGTGTTGTGCAATTCGGGAATCATATCATTGACTCGTTTGATGACACTTGTGATTGTCGGAATGCAGCGGTCGACATCTTTGATTTTTACGTAAAAAGACGTGCTGGCATCATTGATTTTGAATCTCATCAGAAAATTGCCATCCATTGATGGCATAGATTGCCAGCTGAAAAAACTGGTGTGATATTTCGGGAAGCTTTGCTCTACCGTCACGCTGAAATTGTCATGAAACTCTATTGTGTTGATGAGTGTCTCCAACTTCAACTGCTTAATCTGGATGAGATGACGTATCTTCTCTTGTTCTCGTTTCTGCTCCTCTCTTTGGCGGTCACGCTCATCACGCATTTGCTTGCACCCGTCAACGTAGTCGGTAAAGTCGTTATACCACTGTTCCATTGGGGGATCCATGTGCAGGGTTCGACACTCTTCTAAGATTTCTGCTTCCGTGTTCTTGTTCTCCCAATAGGGGTTGTCGTTGTCGAGACACATTTTGCACGCTTGCAGGTTGTAGTATTTGATACGGAAAAGCTCAATCTTTTTCTTGTCGTCAAGCTTCCAGTCTGACATCCAGTCAGAACGGAACTGCCGCAACGCCGATTTCAACCGCTCCCCAATCTTGGCTTTCTCCTTGCGCAACTTGTCGTCAGCAACCCAGATGTGACGCCATTTGGGGATGTCACGCTCCAGGGCGAGGATGAACTCAGACAACTGGTGGAGGTCGCATGAGGTGAGGTCGTGGAACGTCATATGGTAATCACTGTTGTAGGCGATGCCCATGCTCGACAGGTCGCTTTTTATGGTGACCGAAACATTATAGTATATTGCATGCACACATGTGTTGTCTGTTTTGACCTGTATCGGTTGGGTCACTTTTCGGTGAAGGGTTGCGATCAGGTCTGCGGCGGTATGATTGGACTGTACAGACCTGTCTTGAACTGTCTCGTCAAACAGTCTCTGAACATTTTCCGAGAATTCTTTTATCATATGGTTGGGATTCTTTATGGGTTTTCAATGACACATACTCTGCCACTTTGGCTCATCCAACATTCATGCTCTTTCAACTCCTTTTCGGAGCGGAGCACCCAGCACAGAGGTGTGCGCATGCTGGCAGGTATGGATGGTTGCGGAGCATAGCCATCAGTGTAGATAATAGCACCGTCGTATTCGGGATGACTTGCCACAAAGTCGATGAAGGGTTGGAAACATGTGCCACCACGTCCGGTTACCCTTATTTCCTCCGCCGCTTTGAGCAGTGTCTCTACCTCGCCCAAATCTGTGTCAAACTGTACGACGTCAATCTGCTGTATTCCATATTGGAAGAAGCGGTTGATGGTGGAGTAGAAGTTTCTGAGGTCATCTTTTGTGATACTTCCACTACTGTCCACACCGATAATCAAGTGCGTTGTGAAATCGTAGCGGCTGCCCATAGCTTCAAAGCCAGAGCGGCGGTTGGGACGCATGCGGGTAAGCCTGCGCTTTTCAGACAGAATGGTCGCCCGGAATCCAGCCAGAATCTTGCGATAATCAACTCGTGCCTTGGTCGACGCTATTATCTCCTCAACCAAATTACCTGGCAGAGAACCCCATGAATTGACATCACGGATGACTTCGTTGACCTGTGCTGCCATCAGTTCGTCTTGTTGCCAGTTTGCGGCGATGTCAGCATACTCCTTGCCGAAAGTGTCTTCACTGCCTTCGTCTTGATTTGGGGAATTATCCTCGGAGTTTTCGCCTTGCTGACCCTGTCCGTCCATTTTCTGGAGAAGTTTCTGTATGCAGCGGGCATAGAACTCGAAGTGCCCATTAGGTGGTAGCTTGAAGTCTGAAGGTCGCTCTATCTCTACCTTCTGAAGTTGATAGGAATCGCCAATGACGCAGTTGCTGCCAAGGGCTCTTGCCGTTATGCTGCAACCATCAGGCTGGCGGTCGTAGGGATGCTTCAACAATATACGGATGACCTCTATACGAAGCCGCTCCTCCAATTCTTTGTCGCTGATGTCTGCACACAAGTCTGGGTTGACCTCAATGATGCCCTTTCCTACACGGACATGGCATGCTATGCTGCTGTTTTCCGCAACCCGATGGGTGCAGAAAACAGAGAACAGGGCTTCCTCACTGAGAAACCAGCGTTCGGTTATCCTTGATATTCGTTCCAACATACTATAATCGGTTAGTTGTGGGAGTTGATGTTGATGAAAGGGGAGAATCAGAGTTTCTCCACAAACTCAGTGAGCATGTCGTACACCTCTGTAGCATTGACGACCATGAAGACGATAGCCTGGTCATACGTGCCCTTCTCGAAGATGCTTGTGAAGTTGGCGAGGGCTTCCTTCTTCTTGTTCGTGCGAAGGAAGTCAATGTACTGACCGAGATTCTTTGCCGCAAGTTTCTTCTCACGCTCATTGAGCTTGGCGTTTTGAAGGAAGCGGAACACAGACTCGTTGAGGATGGCAAACTCATGAAGCTGATAATTCTCGACAGTCTTCATCGTCTTGCTGAATTTCAGCAGAAGTTCTTTGCCCGTGATGGCATTGTGCTGCTGAACACTGCGGATGAAGGCAGCTGCAGCGCCTGCTCCCACTATACCGGCGATGATGCGCTTGTGGATGTCTTTGATCGTGTCAACCTTGAGCATGATGTCAGACACATTCTTCCATGCACGGCGGTCAGCGCTCTTGTCGAGCCCTTGATAGTCGCGTTTCCTGTCATCGCTGTCACCGTCAAGCCAAGTAGGATTGTCCTGAATGAAGTTGATGACACGCTCGTCGATTCCCTGTGCTACAGCCCAGTTGAGCCATTCCTCCACGGTAGGCTTGAATTCATAGATGTTGAAGCGGCTGACCAATGCAGGGTCAAGGTCGGTGAGCTGATATTCGTTGCCGTCGTTTACGGCTGATATCACATGACTGCCTTCGGGAAGGGCCTTGCCTGCCAACTTGCGGTTGAGGGTAAGGTCCATCACAGTCTGAAGAATCTCGGGTCGCGCTCGGTTCAACTCGTCGAGGAAGAGGACGATAGGCTTGCCGTCCACCGGGAACCAGTAGGGTGGGGTGAAATCTGTCTGTGAGGTCACGTTGCCGTCAGCGTCCTTCTTCTCAACCCTGGAAGGAAGGCCGATGATGTCGCCTGGGTCGGACATCTGTCCGAGAAACAAAGTGACTACTTTCATGCCCTTGCTTTTGAAATAGCTGGTGAGGATTTCAGACTTCCCGATGCCATGCTTGCCTACGAGCATGATGTTCTGTGTTGAAGGGGTGAGCTCCAATGTATCCTTGAGTTCCGAAATATTAATCATTACTGACATATGGCAAATGTATTTTAGTGATAAATAAAGTAATTGGTTATTGTGCTTTTGCTGTGTGTTTCGATAATCTGTTTAAGACTCTCAACCTGTTTTGGAAGGCGTTCTCGGTACGAACCCCACCAGGCATCGAGATATACTCCAAGATGTGAGTCGGGAATCTTCACCTTGATTCTCACTCGTCGTTCCTGTTCAACGAACTCATACTTGACTTGAGGGTGGTCCTTCATCGCTTCAGTGAATATAGCGCGGATGGCGATGGTGGCCAAACGTCTGCTCTTTGTTTTCTTGCAGACTTCGTCCAGCAAAGTATCCCACTCCTTCATATATTTGTCGAGATTCTGCTTCTGGCGTATCATCCAAAGGGCTACATCTTCTGCTTGGTATGACTTCAGGTAAATTCTGGTCGTATTCTTCTCATTAATGGTGACTTGCAGGGTTAAATAGTACATCTCTGCATAGAGTGTGCATCCGGGTGACAACTTGACGATAAGCTTCTGAGTGAAGTTCTTTTTGCTATTGATTGTCTTCAGTTGAAAATCATTTTTGTCAATGACACCGTTGCCGATAAGATTTATGTAGACATCAGAGGGTGATGGCCCTGTCTTGATGGAAGTACACTCATTGGTGAGGTCGTTCTCCATGTTCATCATCAGGAAGAGGTCAAGAGCATCGGCAATGCTTTTCCCTCCTTCCAATGCTATGCGGATGCGGTCGCTTATTTGTTTTCTATTATATTCCATGTTGGTATTGTATTGATTTTTAATTCAAGTTTCGTATATGCTCAACGTTCAAGTAGTTAAGCAGTTAAAGTAGTTGTCGTTTCGATTAATGGTTCGGCAGGAACCCGGTGACAGGTCTGCGGCTCGACTCAAGTTTCTCTTGTTTTGTGAACTTTCTTATCATTTCTATGTCTGCTTCTTTGCCTGTCAGCACAAACTGCATGGTGGCTTTGCGTGCGATGTTTTCTATCTCTCCACCAGTGACGTCAAACTCCTTGGCCAGCGTGCCTGCATCCTCCTCGTCCAACCAGTCCACCAAGGTTTGCCAGATGTGTGTTTTCACCTCTGTGCCTGGTTTCTCAAACTTCACCTTGAAGATGAAGCGGCGCTCAAAGGCGGTGTCGAGGTTGGAGGTGAGGTTGGTGGTCACTATCATGATGCCTTGTATGTTCTCCATCTCTTCCAAAAGGATGTTCTGCAGCGTGTTCATCATCTGCTCAATGCTGTGCTCCACCTTCTCAATGCGTTTCGAGAGGATGGCATCACCTTCGTTGAGAAGCAAGATGGGGGTTACCTCACTGTTCATGCAATATTGGCGATAGTCTGAGAATATCTTTTTCAGTTTGGCTTCACTTTCACCTACGTATTTGTCTTTGAAGTCTGTGACTTGCACCTGGATGATGTCACGTCCTGTCTGGCGAGCCAGTTCGTAAACGGTAGCTGTCTTTCCGGTTCCTGGCTGACCGTGCATCAAAATGCATACTCCCGTGCGCATCCCTTTGCTCTTCAGACGCTCCTGTATGATTGGCAGCTGGTCTTGGGAAAGGATGTTGCGGAGCATTCCCACCTGTTCTTGTTCCTCTTCATTATAGAATAGTGCCTTTGGTGTGATGTTCCTATATGACTTGACTCCGTTCATTTTAGGAACATGCTTGTTAGAGTGGTCTATTGGATTGAAATCCGCCAGAATCTCATTCTTGAGGTAGTTTGTGGCAACATATAGGTTGGTCTCAGCCATCCCATTTACACACTTGTGCTCTATGAGATTCTCACGAAACAAGACATGGGTGCCTTTCTGCATCGAATCGACTACGCGTCTGAAGTAGGGCGTTGTCTCATGTGGATAGACCAGTTGTACGTCACGAGGTCCGATACCCTCATTGTCGGAGCCATTGAAATTGGCATAATCAGCGACGACGAGCATAAGAAGTGACAGACAGTCGATGTCCTTGAAACTGTTTGCCAAACTACATATGGGTAACTCGGCATTGGCGTTGACCAGCTCCTGTAGCCAGTATTTCTCGTCCATGAAAAGGAGGCTTTCATCGTTGTAGCCAGCTCTGATATGCTCGGCCAATCTGTCCACGAACTCTTGCGTGTCCTTACACTCCAAGACCTCAGGCTCGAAGGGACGGTTCTCACGGATAGCGCTGATCACGCCTCTTGCCAGAGCATAACTGTCGTACATACCATCATTCTCGCTATCACCGCGATGTTGCAGCCAACGCATCTTGAACAGTTCCTCGATGTCATTGTAATATGTCATCATGGAGAGACGCGTGAGTCCGAGTATCTTGCCCATCTGACGGAATGACATAGGGGTGCCTTCCTCGATGAGCATGGCGATGACAACGCATTGAACGGGATTGATGCCCAGTTTGTCTGACAAGAAACTGAACGCTTCTGCGCAGCGGATGAACAGGTTTTTGTTCAACTGGCTCTTGGGAGCGGCATCGTTGATGGCATTAAAAGCCTTGACAATGTTCCACTCCTCATGGATGGGGACGACCTTCTCAGACTTGATGCCACGTTTTTCTTGCGGAGATTCATAGTCTCCGAAGTCATCGATGAATTCTTCTGTCAACTCAAGGTCAATGTCTTTTGGCAGTTTCCTTTTCATTATGTAGATGTTTTTTATTGAATCTTAAAATCGTCGGCAAAGATAAACGATTGTATCGGATTTGTCATTTTTGTTATACCTATACTAAGTGGCGTATCGGATTTGTCATTTTTGTTATATGTATATAAGTGGAGGAGGAAGTCTTTTCTATCAAACAACCTTCTTTTTTCGCTGATACAACTTTGCTGTACAATTGCGAAGTCTTTACGAGTCACCATTTCTTCACCGAATCTGGAGAAGGTGACTTGACAGTGAGACGGATGAGTTGTCGGTAATTAGGGAGAAGGAGCCACCAAAGAAGGGACAGGGCAGCAGAAGGCGACATGTCCATATTTGACGAGAATAGGTTTATTACGATGGAGATGCCTGCCGATTGCTGTCTATATTATATTGTTTTCCGGTATGTGGATGGAAACCTATGGGGTGGGCATTCTATGAGACATTTCGTATGGGAAATGTCAACTTCTAGAATCTAACCATAAGTTTGGTAAGAACTTGGTAGGAACTGATGTCTATTTCATCTTGGGCTTCTTGGTCAGTTTGTAGGCGCAGGTGAGCATGACGTAACGTGGGATGCAGTTGTTCCAGGTTTCAGTGCGGCCTTGGGCGTCTACGTTGTATTGCTTGCTGGAGAGTTGTCGGAGAAGGTCAAAGGCAGTAAGTTTGAGGGTGAGTTTCTCCTTGAGGATGGAGCGCGAGAGTTCTGCGTTCCACACCAGGTCGTCGGTGTTCATCATGTCGCTGTTGTAACCGCGTCGGCTGAACATCTTGATGTCGGTGGCGATTGAGAGCCGCACCCATGGGATGGTGTACATCAGGCGGGCACCGTAGTTGAAGTCGAAGGCGCTGATGCGCTCAAAGTTCTCACGGTCGCTGGTGCTGCTGCGCCAGTTGACGTCGCCCAGGATGGCGGCAGTCAGTTTGTCTTTCTGGAATTCCAGTTCGAGCCGCTCATGCAGAAACCAGTTGTTCACCGTACTCTTGTCGGCTTGTCCTTTTGTCGACGATGCCATATATATGACGGGGAAGTCCACCGAATGGGTGTATGAGGCGTCTGCCTGTTGTTTCAGTGTAAGGAGTTTTTTCTTGTCGATGGGTTGCTGGTAGGTGAGCGCAACACGGGCGTTCCAGTTGCCATTGATATTGTCGTTGCTGAATGTGTAGGCACCTGTCTCACGGTTGTAGGTGGTGCGTGTGCCCATGGCGTTTCGGGTTAGGCCGGCATCTGCTCCGATGGTGGTGAAGTGCTTGGTGCTGTCGTTGTTGAATTGGAATCCCAGGCTCACATTGTGTATGACGGTTGGTTTCAGCGAAGGATTGCTTATCCATGTGGCCAAAGGGTTGGAGGTGTTGTCGTGGGGCATGAGCGATGAGAGACTGGGCCGTGTGACATTCATGTTGTAGGAAGCATATTGCAGTCCTTTTTGTTTACCCCACTGATAATAGTAAATGAAAGGTGTGAACTGTGTGTAATGGCGGTGGGCGATGGTGTCGATGCGGTGGTCGTTGTAGTCCAGCCGTTCGAAAGTAGGCCTGACGGGGAATTGGATGGATATATACCCTTTGTCGTCTACACGGCTGATGTTCAGATTTCCGAGATACTCGCGTGTCAGGAGTTGTTGGTTGACGCTGTTGTCTGTATCGAGCACGCTCAGCAACTGGTCTCGGCTGGAGGGCAGCCATCCAATCTCATGAGGGTCGTTTTTCGCGTCTTCGAGCCAGTCGAGGCGGAAGAGGTCGTTGCGGCTCTCACTCATGTTCTGTCTGAAGCTTGCCTCAGCGGTGATGCTCCATTTGTTGGGCAATTGCAGGGAATATTCGCCGCCGAATGTATATCGGTAACCATCTTGACGTGTGTCGTTGTATTTGTCGCGCAGGTCATCGAGATGGCTTTGGGCATAATGTGTCTCTGTGCGGGAGTAATTGTCGCTGGGTTTGGTCTGGTTGTAGTTGATATTGGCGTGGAGGCTGAAATAGTCGCCCCAACTGAATTTCTTGTACCAATTGATTGAACCGTTGAGTTGGAGAGTGCGGTATTTGTTGAGCCCTATGTTCAGTGTTCGGTTGATGGGTGTCTGCTGCCAGGTGGAGTCCTCACTGTGGGCATCACGTTGGCCGTTGCTGTAGTTGAGTGAGAAAATGGTGTAGAGTGTGGTGGGCTTTTGGATGGTGAAACGGTTGTTGAACCAAAAACTGAAGTCTTTCTGCTTGTTCCACGATTCCGAACCGCCCATGATGTTGCCGTCGGTGGCGAAGCGCTCGGTGGAGGTGCGGCTCCAGTCGTCGGAACTGCTCCAGTTGATGGTGGCATCCATATCCTCTTCCCAGTTTTTGTCAGCGTCCTCGGTGTTGAGATGCAGGCCCGTCTGCTTTGTGGTGCGCAGTCCTTGTGGCATCTCCGAGGGTGTCCACTCGCCTTCGCCACCAGGATGGCGGTTTTCGTTCACGTTGTTGGCATTGCCAAAGAGTGAGATACGGGAGTGGTCGCTGTAGTATAGTCCGAAGAGGCGTGCCATATAGCGGTTGTCGGTACCGCCGCCCACCTCGATGTTGCCCATGTATCCCCTGTTGTACTCACGCTTGAGTTCTACATCCATCACATAGTCTTTCTTCTCGATGTCGCGGCCTATGAGTTCGCTCTGTTTGGTCGATTTGTTGTACACCTTGATGTCGCGCACGGTGAAGTAAGGCAGGTTGTCGAGCATCACCTTGTTCTGCCCCTTGAAGAAGTCCTTTCCGTTGAGGGTGAGATAGTCCACTTTCTTCCCGTTGATGTAGATGTCGCCGTTGTCCTTGAGTTCGGCACCGGGCATCTGTCGGATAAGTCCGTCGAGCATCGACCCTTCGGGTAGGTTGAAGGCGGAGGCGTTATAGACGATGGTGTCGCCGCGGTAGGCTATCTTCACGCGGGTTCCGGTGATGGTCACCCCCTCCAGGTCGTTCTCCCGCCAGATGTCATCCTGTTTTTTCTTCATCAGGATACGCGGCAGTTCGAAGTAGGAGTTGCGCGCGATATGGCGCAGTTGGTAATTCAAAAAAGTGTCTTCATAGCCTTCTGCGGTGGCCTTGATGATGAAGTCATCGTGAATGGCGGGCACTTTGAGACTGTAGTACGATGAGGTGCCCCACGTCATGCAGGTGGTGGTGTCGACAGTAGTGGAGTCGGTGCGCATCAGGGTGACGAAAGCCTTGATTTTGGCTTTCGTGAAAGAGTCGTAAACCTCACCAACGAGTTCGATGGTGCGCTCTTTCTTTTTCTTGGTCTCCTTGGCAGTGGAGTAGTTTTGTGCGGTTATAGGAAGGCTGAGGGTCAGCAGAAGGCCCATCAGCAATGAAATCAGTTTCATGGCTGCGAAGTTAGTCATTTTTTTACAATCAGCCGACAACGGCGAGAATTATTCAAGATAATTGATAATGTAAAACAAAATTTTACAAAAAAGATGAAGGTGTGAACCACGTCACACCTTCATCCACTGTTCAAGTTTCGCTTTCCTCAACTTTCAACTATCTCACCACTTTGCGTGTGGTGCCGTTGCTCATGCGGACAATCTGGATGCCTCGCTGTGAGCTTGATATGCGCTTGCCGTCGAGTGAGTAGCGCATCACTGGTGTAGCGTTGCTCACCGTTTGGGTGTGGCGGATGTCGGCAGACATGTCGGCCTCACCACCGAAGTTGTCGATGCAGAAATAGCCTGGGGTGGTCATGCCCCAATCGTTGTTGCGTGAACTGCTCACGGCGAAGGTGAGGCTCTTTACCTCGCCCAGTGCGCTCAGGTCCACCCATTGCCAGTCGTTGAGGTAGTAGTGGTCGGCCTCGTTCTCCGAGCGGTAGTCGGCGAGATACACTTCCACGGTGGCTGTGGTCTCATCGGCATGCGTGCCGGTGATGGTCAGCTTGCACCAGTCGCCGGTGGCGAAGGCTCCTGGTGTCATGCCGTCGCCCACGGTGTAGGCATACACGTTCCAGGCAGAGTTGGTGACATACATGCCGTTGATGAATGCGGCGCCTCCTATGGGTTCGATGGCCTCACCCATGTCAGAGGGGAATGCCACGGCATAGTTGGATGAGCCATCGTAGCCATGGCCCACACAGGAGCGGAACTGGTCGGCATAGGTGGCGTAGGCAGTGGAGGTCTCGTTCGACACGGCAAAGCCCGACCATGAGGCATACATCGGATTGTAGAGGGTGGTGAACTGATAGCCGCCGCTGGTGAAATGGCTCTTCGTCACTTGTGAACCCCAGGTGTCGGTCACTGTCTCACCTTCTACACCTGCTCCGCAGTAATTGCTCTCTGCCTCAAGGGTTATTTCCTCGAAGGTGGCTGCACCAGAGGGAGCTGTACCGTTGAAATCGTCGATGCAGAAATATCCTGGTGTGGTCATCCCCCAGTCGTTCTTGCGTGAACTGTCCATGCGGAAGGTGATAGACTCCACCTTGCCCAGTGAGCTCAAATCTACCCAGTGCCAGTCGGTGAGGTAGTAGTGGTCGGCCTCATTCTCCGAACGGTAGTCAGCGAGATAGACCTCCACGGAGGCTGTGGTCTCATCGGCATGGGTACCGATGATGGTCAGTTTAAACCAATCGCCGGTGGTGAACGCGCCGGGTGTCATGCCGTCACCGTTGAGGATGGCATCCACTGCCCATGCATTGTTGGTCACATAGAATCCGGAGATTTCCTCTCCGTCTTTGGCATCAACCTCTATCACCTCTCCCTGGGGATAGGCGATTACATATTTCTCCGAGCCGTTGGCACCATGTCCCACGCAACTGTTGAACTGGTCGGGGGTGATGTCCTTGAAGGTGGTCTCCGTACGGTTGGAGATGCAGAATCCCGACCAGTATAACCACTCTGGGAAATAGTTGCAGTAGAACGTGAAGCCGCCTGCCTCGAAATAGCCATCTTCACCGAAATCATTCTTGTAACCACTTTCATTGACTTCAAATTCCTCGAAAGTCACAACGTCGCCTGCCATACAGGTGATTCCTGCCAGCAGACCAATCATCAAAAAGTAAAGTTTCTTCATGTTTTGTGTTATTTAGTTGATAAAATCGTATTCAGTCTCTATTTTCATCCTTCATCCTTCATCTTTAATCTTTCATCTACTTTCATCTTTCATCCTTCATCTTTCATCTAAATAAGGGGTGTAGGTCCTCTGCTCCGGCAATCTCTGTGGAGGTCTCGCCGAGCCATCCGCATTTTTGGTTCTCGCCATTATAAACCCTTACAAAGTCGATGCGGTCGAGGTCGACTGGTTGCCGATGCTCATCGACTGCCCAGGAGATGTCGATGCTGCATCCCAGCGTGTCGGTGTTGGCATAGTTGTCTGCATAGCCGTAGCGCAGGGAGGAAAGCCACCAGTATTGTTGGGAACCCCTGCTTTGGTTGACACCATTCTTTGGCAGCAGCGTGCCTCGGAAGGAGAGTGGTCCCTGATGCCACAATGGGAAGTACTCCTGTGTGTGGAAGGTGTTGCGTTCGATGGTGCCAGAGGCTCCGAGGTTGTCGGTCCACGTGATGTCGCCAAGAGGATTGGGGGTATAGGTGATTTCGTAACCATAGTTGACGAGTCCTATGCTGTCGGTGTCGGCACTGCCTGCAATCTCATACCACGGGTCATCGGGGATGCCGTTGTGGTTGATGTCTTTCGACACCATCACGATGCCCGGTTCGCTGTTGCCGTCGTAGCAGTTGCCCTTGATATAGATGTCGCGCTCTCCTTTCACGTTGGCGATGCTGTGGTCGAAATGGAAAGTGATGTATCCACCATATCCGCCGAGTGTCACCAGTCCGCCGTTGTTGCCGGCGAGCAGCTGAGTGCATTTCTCAGCCACGGTGGCAGGCGTGTCGTCGGCTGTGCATTCGGGCATGGTGTTGACAAACTGCCCTGGGGCAGGCATATATTCGTCGACGGCTTGGATATACGGACTGTATGAAGTGGGGGTGTCGGGGTTGGATGGGATGACTGCTCCTCCGAGGTGGTGGGGCAGCCAAGCGGCATGCCCTGGTATGTCGCCCGTCCATGTGGTCCATTTGAATTTCCCGTTGCGGTCGAAGCAATAGAGTTTTCCACTCGACACGAAGTTGGTGGCATCCATGATGTAGATGTCGTGGGTGGCGGGATGCACCAAGATACCGTATGAGGTGCGGATGGGGTTGTCGGCGGGTTCTTCGATAAGATGGGTGCTCACAATCTCCCGCTTATTGACATCGATGATGCCGAATGTGTTGGCAGCCTTTCCGTTTGTGCCATAGACAGCTCCATAAAAATAGATGGAGTCGCCCTCAAGGCACATCCCGCTGACAGCAGTGTCGATGGAGTCGGCCACAGCCATGCGTCCGTCTTTGTCTTTGTCGAGCAGGTAGAGGCGAGGGGGCATTTTCATATAGTCGCCTCTCGAGGCCACCCAAAGCCGACCGTGGCGGTCGGCGCGGATGAGCGCGAGGTTGGGTGCCACGTCAATATGCCGTTCCAGGGAGAATGTGGTAAGGTTGATGACGCTCACACGGCAGTCATAGCCTCTTCCCTGCACGGCCTCATAGCCACCGCTGTTCACCACATAAAGTTTGCCGTTGCTCACCGTCAGTTCATCAGGCTGATAGCCTACGTTCACCTTGCCCACCACCTGCAGCGAGGTGGTGTCCACCTTATAGACACCGCCCACCACTGACTCCTTGCCAATCTCTCCCACATAGGCACTCACATAGACATATTTTCCGTCGAAAGCGAGGCTGCGGCAGTTGGGGATGTTGACATGGCCGCGGCTCACGGCAGTTCGGGCATCAGCCACCTCCACATTGTTCGACATATTGACCACCATCCACAGGCTTGATCCATAGACCTTGATGTCGTTGCCTACATCACCGAGTTCCATCACCTGCGACGGGTTGCGGGTGGGGTAGATGTTGCGGGTATAGATGCCTGTGGTGAGGTCGAGGTAGTCGAGGGTGCATTTGTTGGAACCCATGTTGCCCTCATTGAGCACATACAGTCCTGCGTATTCTGTCGTGCTGGTGTCACCGGTGTGGTCGCTGATGGGGTAGGCGATGATGTCATCGTCGCGGCACGCGGTGAGCAGTGTCATGAAGGCAAATGTCAGTATGAGGAATCTTTTCATTCTTGTCAGTATTGTATGTTCAGTGAGATGGTGTAGTTGCGCTTAGGCATGGGATAGTTGACGATGACGTCATAATCCTGGCTCAGCAGGTTGTTCACCTCGAGGGTTGCCTTGCAGCGTGCTTTCTGCCATTTCCATTGGTAGGACAGGGCGAGGTCATTGGTGTACCACGGTTCCATATGGTTGTATATGATGTTTTCTTGTTCGTTGTAGCGCTCACCTGCATAGATAAAACTATAGTGGAGGCTCCAGTTGCCATAGTCGGCACCGAGGATGGCCGACCCGCTGTGCCAGGGGATGTAGGGTATCTGGTCGCGGTAGTAAGGGGTGGTGGGGTCGGTCACATCGCGTGCGTCCTGATAGGTGTATTGCAGGCGTCCCGTGAGGGTCAGTCCCCTGAAGGGCTCCATGTCGGCCTCTGCCTCGATGTCGATGCCTTTGATATGCACCTTGCCTAAGTTGAGCATGGTCCAGCGGAACTGCTGTCCTTTGGGGTATGCCACAATCTTGTCGCGCACGCTGTTGTAGTAGGCATCGGCTTGTATGCCGACGTGGCGCAGCAGTCCATGCTCCCACGATTTGTTGAACACCGCACCTGCGTCATATTGGGTGGCGGTCTCAGGACGAAGTGTGGCGTTGCCCATGTCGGTGTAGAACAGGTCATTGAAAGTGGGCATGCGAAAACTCTTTTTTACAAATGCCCTAAGGGAGAGGAAACGCTTGCGGAAAGGATAGACATTGGCGAAGAAGGCAGGTGTCCATCGTGTCAGTGTCGGTTGGTTGCCGTCTCGGCGGGTATGGTCGTTGATGATGGAGGCGAGCAGGCTGGCCTGCATCTTCACCCTCGGCAGGTCGACGGCGGTGGCGGCTGCCACGAGGTTGGACCATCGGGTGGGGTAGGCGAAGTTGTAGAGGTCGGCATTGAGCTTGTTCCATCTCAGGTCATAACTCAGCGACACGCTCCATGCAGGAAGCAGTTCATACACGTGCGAGGTGGTGAGATAGACCTCCTGTTGGTAGTAGGTGTTGTCGACAGGCAGTTGAGTGGAGTCGCGGTTGACATAGTGGGTGCGGTAGTAGGCATATTTTGCCATCACCCTGCTGCTGAAGCGGTTGGTGAAACTCTTCTGCCACTGTGCCTGGTAGAAATTGTTGAAATCCCATTGGCGCTCGCCTCGCCGCCACACATTGTTGACGATAGCACCGGGGATGCCGCGCTCAGAGTTGTAGAGATAGGCCTTCACGCTCCAGTAGCCCTCGGGAAGCACCCCGTGTAGGTTGGCTTCCAATCGTTCTGCGTGGATGTCGCCGTTTTGGCGCACGGCGGTGGTGTCCCAAGCGGTGGTGCCGTCGACGTTGACACGGCGGTAGCGGAATTTGTATTTGCCGCTGGCGTTGAGGAAGCCGGCGCTGACAGAGGTGCTCAGCGTCTCGCTGAGTTTCTGCTCATATAGTCCTGACAGGCGTATCATGTCGCTTGACCCATATTTCACACTTGCCTTCAGATGATGGGTCTCACCATACGAGAACCAAGGACGGCGGGTACGGATGTACACCGAACCGGCATGTCCGAAGTCACTGGCAGTTTGGAAAATGGCACTTTTCTGACCATTGTAGAGTGTCACCTCGTCAACATTGTCAAGGGAATACTGTCCCAGGTCAATTTGTCCGTTTTGTGCATTGCCCAGTTCCACACCATCGTAGTAGATGCCCAAGTGGTTGGAACCCATGCTGCGTATGTTGACGGTCTTGATGCCGCCAACGCCACCATAGTCTTTGAGTTGCAGACCGGAGAAATAGCGGAGGGCGTCGGCAACGGAATGGGTGTTCAGTCGCTCCAGTTGCTCGCCGCTTAGTTTCTGCGAGGGAATCACCTCACGGAAGGTGAGTTTGGAAGTGACGACAACCTCATCGAGGTGCTGTACCGTATCTGGGGGCATCTCGTCACGCTGCGTCATGGCTGTGGCATAGATAGCCAACAGACACAACAGGCACATGGTCGCAAGTCTTCTCATGAAAGGCAGAGTGTGCTCCCCACCATACATCGTGGCATCAGGAGCGGTTCGCGCAATGGCAGGTCTTCTGACTTTGCCGTCTTGCCGCCATCACCTTCCCGGCATGGGCCAGTGGCGTGTCGTTGGCGGTATGGAAGGACGGCTCACAGCAGCGGGACTGTCCGGGATTCTCACCCGATTCCCTTTTCATCACTAAAAGTGAACCAATTGCAACTGCAAAGATACGAATAAGCGAGAGGAAAGCAAAATAAAAGGCATTTATTTTGCTTTCCCGAGCGAAAGTATCTTCGGCTCGAAGAGCCAAAGTAGTGCAAGGCGAGAGCTATCCAAAACAAAAAAGGTTTTTTTGATTTTAGATTACAGGAGTTTAGAAGTCTAGGAGTTTAGGAGTTTAGACAATACTCCTACAAGAATGGCGGTGCAACGTAGTAGAGACGTCCATATATGGCGTCTCTTAGCCAAGAATGCCGTAATATGAATGCAATTTGTGTTCAATTACATGATAATTATCTGTTTTATATTCACACGAATATTCAGGAATTGCTCACGAATTTTTCTAAAATTTTTTCATCCTTTTTTGAGTGCATTGGCACTTTTTTCTCGTTTCACTAAACGCCAAGATTGCCTTTTTCTATCTTTTTCCTAAGCGAGGCGTTTTTTTTATTCTCTCTCTTTCATCACCAGACCACAGGTCTGTCATCCGTGCTCATCCGTGCTCATCCGTGCTCATCCATGCTCATCCGTGCTCATCCGTGCTATCCGTGGTTCGTGGTTAATTCATGTTTTTTCTTTCAACACATAATTGCCACAACTTATTCATTAATCATTCAAGTTCCGCAAATGTGAAATTTCAATAAAATTTATTTCGTTCTGCTCTCGTTTTTTTGTAACTTTGCCCACAATACCAAGAAATACAAAGATGTTAAAAGAACGAATATTGGTGAGCGGATGTGAGGGCGAGGCGGCAGGTTTCGACACCCAACTGCTTTATTTCACCTGCTCATCCCTGAGCAGCGACGACCGTCGTCTGTATCTCATCAGTGACCGTGATGGGAATCCCAATGTCTACGTCAAAGACTTGGCGAGTGGTGAGGAGCGGCAGCTGACGGACAATCAAAACGGCATTTTGAAAAGTTATGTCTATTTCGACGGCAACCCCGGCAAAGGACTGGGTAAGGCAAGCGTATGCCTCGACAGCACACGCGACATCATCTATTATATCCAGGACAACCAGATTTGTAAGGTGGGGCTGGATGGTGTCATTCATATCCTCAACCATGTTCCCGACGGCAGGATGACGGCCTTCACCCACGTCAGCAGCGATGGCAGGAAGTTGTGCGTGCCGATGACGGATGGCAGGATACTCGATTTTGATCCGGATACCGAGGGATATGGCCTGGACAAACGGCCTGTCTACAATATCGACGGACGGGTGCAGGAGGAGAGACTCAGCAGCTATCTTTGCGTATTCGACACAGAGACGGGAAACCTTTTGTATGAGAAGCCCGTGCCGCTGTGCTGGATTACACACGTGCAGTTCAATCCAATCGACTCCGACATCATCATGTACAACCATGAGTGGCCGAGTTTCGACTGCGGCATCCGCCGCATTTGGCTGTATGACCACAGCAAGGATGAGATACGCCGTGTGCGATGCGAGGGTACCGACACGTTGGGAAATCCTGGAAGCTTCCCGCGCAAGGCAGCCGACTGGGTGTGCCATGAGATGTGGAGCGACGATGGCAAGGTGATTGTCTACCACGGAGGATATGCCGACGGACCGGCAATGGTGGGCAAGTATGAGTTGGAGAGCAACCGCTATTGGGAGATTGCCTTGCCGGAAGACTATAAGGCATACGGCCACTTCACCATGGACCATCAGCAAAACCTATGTTGTGACGGATATTTCAAATTCCCTGAGGACATCAGGGTGGTGAGGGAGAACAGTACGGACAATGGCCCCGACCCTCACAAAAAGGATGGTGAGTATATCTCACGCGTCATTCCCCATTGGGAAGAAGGACGGTTGGAATGGTTGCCTCTGTGCAAACATCAGAGTGATTGGTTGGGACAGGATGCTCATCCTCATCCCATATACAACCATGGTGGAGGCGAAATCTATTTCAACAGCCGCAGTGGAAAATATGTAAAAGTCTATGCCGTCAAAACAAAAAATGAATGATATGAAAATGGCGATGAAGAAAACACTGGTTCTCATGTTCGCAAGCATGGGAGCGCTCTGCCTTCAGGCACAGTCCGTTGTCGATTCATTGGGTCTAACGCAAATAGATGTGGGCTATTCCAAAATTGATGCACGCAGCATTGGCGGTGCTGTGGAGAGAGTGGATGTGGAGCAGCTGAAAAAAGGACTCGTGACCTCGGCACTCGATGCCCTCAGCGGTCAGACGGCGGGCGTGCAGGTGCAGACCAGCGGTAATCAGGAGGCAATGGTGAGTGCCGTGCGTGTGAGGGGTACCACCTCGCTGACCGGCGGCAACGACCCCTTGGTCGTCATCGACAATGTGGCCTGCGACCTGGCAACACTGTCCACCATCTATCCTGCCGACATCGAGTCGTTCACCATCCTGAAAGATGCATCGGAAACCTCGCAGTATGGCAGCCGCGGTGCTGCAGGCGTCATCCAGGTCACCACGAAAAAGGGCAAGGAGGGACGGTTTCAAATCTCCTACGACGGCAATGTCGGTGTCGAGTCGGTGTACAAGAAACTCAACATGTTGTCCGCCGATGCTTTCCGCGAGGCATCACGCCAGATGAACTTGGGCTTCTACGACGGCGGAGGTTCTACCAACTACAATGATGCCATCCTCAGGAAGGGATTCGTGCAAAACCACCATGTGGCTTTCGGAGGAGGAACGGAGAGCAGCAACTACCGTGTCTCCTCAGGATTGATGGACCACTGGACCGTGGTGCGCTCCAACCATCTCCGCAACTACATCGTCAAACTCGACATCACACAAAAGGCTTTCGACGACCGCATCACGTTCGACCTGGGGGCTTTTGGCAGTCTACGGCAGACCGAACAGATACCATTTCGCAACAAACTTTTCTATTCAGCATCGGCTTTCAACCCTACTGTTCCCGATGGGAGAAACAGCGAAGGGGAATTCGACCAGATACCGGAGGCGGTGTGGATCAGCAATCCCAACTCGCTGCTGTGGATGGATGAAGATGAGGAGGGTGGAAACTTCAATGCACACTTGAATGCCAAGGCCAACCTTGGATATGGTTTCCAACTGGCGGTCTTCGGCAGTTTTTCCTACAATACCACCGACAATGCCCACTTCTTTGGATATGAGGCGTATCGGGCGGATGTGAAGACCGAAGAATTGCTCAACAACATTTCACTTGTGAAGGATTTTAAGATTAAAAACTCCTCGCTCAATTTCTTGGTGCTGGCTGAAAGACAGCAAATCAAGTCGAAAGGCTTTCATGTGACGACGACCGACTTCGCTTCCGACAAGTTCGGCTACCACAATATCTCTGCGGGAGCACAGCGCCCTTGGGAGGGAACAGGTTCCTTCTACACAGAGTCCACATTGGAGTCGTTTATGTTCAGTGCCAAATACAAGTTTCTCGACCGTTATACCATTTCTTTCAACGGACGTGCCGATGGTTCGTCGAAGGTGGGAAAGAACAACCGATGGGGCTACTTCCCCTCGTTGAGCACTTCATGGGTCATCTGGGAAAAACGCAAGTCAAAGACTCCGCTGAAGGGATGGAAGACTTTTGTCAACTATGTGAAACTGCGTGCGGGATACGGTCTGAGTGGTAATCTGGGTGGTATTGATGCCTACAACTCCATGCAGTTGGTGGCACCCAACGGCATCATCAGTACCAAAGGCACCACCACCACCTCACTGGCTATCCTCCGAAATGCCAATCCTGACCTGAAATGGGAGGTCAAGCACACCTTCAACATCGGTCTGAATACTGCTTTCTGGAATCAGCGCATAGCACTCACTATGGACTATTACTACTCCAAGGTTACCGATATGCTTTATATGTATGATGTGCCGGTGCCGCCCTTCGCCTTCAACAAGATGCTCGCCAACTTGGGTTCGATGTCTAACAGTGGTTTTGAGGTGGGATTCGGTATCACACCATACCGCAGCAACGACATGGAGTTCAGCATGGGTATCAATATGTCGTTCGAGCGCAACAAACTCATCTCGCTCGATGGAGAATACAACGGGCAAAAACTGACCGCACCGAAGTCGGCCGGACTGGCTGCGGTAAGCGGTGCGGGCTTTCATGGTTCCTCTGATGTCGTGTCGCAGATGGTGGGTCAGCCATTGGGTGTATTCAACCTGCCACATTGCACTGGGATGACCATCGATGAGAGAGGGGCTCGCCACTATGAGATTACCGAGGAGTCGTATATTTGCGGGCAGGCGACTCCGAAAATGAGGCTGGGGTCGAACTTTGCGTTCAGATATCGCCATTGGGATATCGCCCTGCAGGCCAACGGCGCTTTCGGCCACCATATCTACAACGGAACGGCTCTTACCTTCATGAATATGCTGTCTCTGCCCAACTACAATGTGCTTGAGGAGGCACCTGGGATGAATATACAAGACCAGACCATCAGCGACTATTGGCTGGAACGTGGCGACTACGTGAACATCGACTATATCACCGTGGGATGGAATGTCCCTTTGAAGTGGCGTTTTGTGAGAAACTTCAGAGTCTCGATGTCGGTCAACAACCTTTGTACTTTCACGTCTTATTCGGGCCTTACACCCATGATCAACTCAAGTGTTGTCAACAACACGCTGGGTGTCGACGACAAAAACACCTTCCCTGTTTACCGAACTTACTCCATGGGGGTGAGCATCCAATTCTAATCCCAAACAGCAGCATCGTATGAAAAAGACATTGCATACAAACAGACGACTTGTCGGGTGGATGGGCTTCCTGCCCATGGCACTGCTTGGAGCATGGATGATGACGGCATGCTCCCTCGACGAAAATCCTAAAGACCAGATAGAAGAGGAACAGTTGTATGACACTCCGCAAAACCTCTTCCGACATACCGTAGCGACACTGTACAGTTTTATAGGAGGAAGCAGCGACGGACAAGGATTGCAGGGCACCTGCCGAGGGGTTTACGACCTGCAGACCTTCGGGTCGGACGAGGCGCTGCTGCCCACACGTGGCGTCGACTGGTATGACGGGGGCATCTGGCAAGCTTTGTACAAGCACTCATGGCAACCAGGACATGAGGTCATCAATAACTCTTGGCTGTATCTCTATAAGGTCATCGTCATGTGCAACAAGTCATTACAGACCATCTTGGACCATTCTAGCATTCTCTCAGAGCGTGAGACAATAGAATACTATATGGAGGCAAAGGCTTTGAGAGCTATCTATTATTGGTATTTGCTCGACCTTTTCGGGAATGTGCCTATCGTTCTGTACACAGATGTACCAATGAATAAGGTGATGCCGTCCAAACGTTCGGAGGTGTTTGAGTTTGTCAGATTCGAACTTGAAGATTGTTTGATGTGGCTGCCCGACCGCAGGAGTGTTGAGAATACGGAATATTATGGAAGGGCGACCCAGGCCGTGATTGCTTTCTTGCTTGCCAAACTCTATCTCAATGCGGAGGTTTATACTAATGACGACTGGACACAGCAGCCCAGAAGAAGTGGTAAGGACATGGTATTCACCATCGATGGTGTGAAGATGAATGCTTGGGAGGCATGTATCTATTACTGCGACAAGTTGAAGGGAATGGGATACAGACTTGAGGAAGAATACAAAAACAATTTCACCATCGACAACGACAAAAGCAAGGAGAATATCTGGACCATTCCTATGGACAGAGTGCTTTTCTTCAACCAGCAACAAAATATGTTCCGGTCGTACCATTGGCGTCATGCTGCCGCCTATGGCTTTGACGGAGAGAACGGCACGTCGGCTTCGCTAACCACGCTGCGGACCAACCGTTTTGGTGAAAAAGACGAAGACAATCGTTTCGCATTCAATTACTGGCCGGGACTGGTTCTTAACCTAAAGGGTGTTGTCGTAAAAGATAAGGAAGGAGAGGCACTTTACTATCATCCCTGGGATGTGTCGATAGACCTGACGGGTAAGCCACATATGGAGACGGCGGGTGCCAGGATGAGAAAATATGAGGTAGACCCCGATGCCGCTCAGGGTGGCAAGGTGATGGACAACGATATCGTGCTGTTCCGTTATGCCGATGCGTTGCTCATGTGGGCTGAGGCAAAGGTGAGAAACGGTGAGGACGGACAGGCTGAGTTTGACATGGTGAGAAAACGTGCCAAAATGCCTTCAATACCAGCCACTCTCGACAATATCTACAACGAGCGACTCATCGAATTGGCTTGGGAGGGTTGGCGACGCAACGACATGATTCGGTTCGACCGCTACCGCAGCGAGTACACAGGGCCAGATGCCGTCGACGAGTCCGACCACCACACCATCGTCTTCCCCATCCCCAGCGGAGTCATGGATGCGAATGTCAATCTCGTTCAAAATCCAGGATATTGAAATTTTTGCTACTTGCAACATGATAATGTTGAATTGCGTTAATTTTTCATAATGGCAACGTGCTTAGTGAGAAAATACCTAACTTTGCAGCCGCAAATTTATTGATTGACAAAAAATGAAGAAAATCTATTTGTTGCTGATGGCTATGCTGATGGCCACAGCCATCAATGCACAGACAACAGGATACAACCGTCTGAAGAATGTGTCGACAGGGCATTATGCCAATTTGGCCTCATCAGGCAGTTTCGCACCCGATGTCGACAAGGAAAGTGCCAACGGACTTGCAGGAACGATAGCGTATATGGCTTTTGGCGACAACCAGGTCACCCAACTCAGAATGCAGGGTGTCGATGTGGTCAACGTGGCGATTCCCATGATGAAGGCATTGGTACTGACCGTCATTGATGAGGAGGAGTTTATCATCATGCGTACCACCATGGTCGAGATGATAAAAAAGCAGATGACTGGCGCAATGGGCAGTATGATAGCCAGGATGATGGAAGACTACACCTATGAGGAGTTTCTGGAGTGGTTCGACAAAATCGACACCAACCTATATTTCGAAAAAGTGGAGAAAGGTGAAGGCTACCGTCTCTTCATGGTCACTCCTGATTTCCCGCTCAATGGCGGTACTTTCAATGACTATCTCATCGAAAAGGCCAACCAGTTTATGAAGGCATATACCGGCACGATACAGGAGAAGGCCGATGAGTATCTCGTGGGTGACTTGGAGGGCCTGCGCCCCATGGCCTACGTGTTTATCTCCCATATGAGGTTTGGCAACAGGATGTATCTCACTGAGCAGACCGGCGAATATGAGTTGAATTTCGGCTTTGCCAACAATGAGGATGTGAGCAAGGCGAAATCCGTTTGGGATTTTGAACAGGTGGATAATGATACCAACTATTTCGGACTCACACCACAGGTGATGGATGCTGAGGGCAACTACTACACCTCGTTTGTCGCTGATTTCCCCATCACTTTGGCAGAGGGAATGAAGGCTTATTATGTGACCGATGAAATGGATCCCGCCTACTCACAGGTCAGATGGCAGGAGATTGAAAGTGAATATGTTTCAGGAATGACACCGGTCATCATTCAACTCAAGGGCAGCAGTGCCAACGACAACAAGGTGCAACTGCCCGAAAACGATCCCTATGAATACTTAGACGGAAACCAACTCCTGCCTGTCGCCAATGATTTGGGCTTCCTGTTGGGCAGAACCTTGGACGAGCCCGACCCCAACATCTATGTGCTTGATGTGAAAGAGGGGAAGGTGTGCCTCGCCAGCAATATGGAGCAGACACTGAAGTCCAACACGGCTTATCTTTATCTCGATGAGACAAGAAAGGAACAGAACCCATCCTCCTGCCTCTTCTTGGTAGGCAATCTGGCCGGCATCACTGAAGTGGCTGCTGAGACCAAAGGCTCCAACGTCTGTTACGACCTGCAGGGCCGTCGGGTCAGCCATCCTTCAAAAGGCATCTATATTGTAAACGGCAAGAAAGTCGCCTTTTGAGAACAGCTAGCAAGACACTAAAAGATATGTCGCAATGGCATAAATACAATATAAAAAGTGGGGCAAAAAATCGCCCCACTTTTTATATATAATCTTCAATCTCAATTGTCGTGTAAACTGAGTACAGACGAAAGGTCGCTTTCAGTATGCTGAGGTGCAGGCGACAGTCAAGCGAAGCTTAAACCTTCTCAGTGTGCTGCTTCAAACTCACGGAGGAAACGGGTATCGTTCTCAGAGAACATACGCAGGTCGCTCACACGGTATTTCAGGTTGGTGATGCGCTCCACACCCACGCCGAAGGCATAGCCGCTGTACACCTTGCTGTCGATACCGCAAAGTTCGAGCACGTTGGGGTCGACCATACCGCAACCCAATATCTCCACCCATCCGGTGTGCTTGCAGAAACCGCAGCCCTCGCCGCCGCAAATGTGGCAGGAGATGTCCATCTCGGCACTGGGTTCGGTGAAGGGGAAGAAACTGGGGCGCAGACGAATCTTCGTGTCGGCGCCAAACAACTCCTGAGCGAAGGTAAGCAGCACCTGCTTCAAATCGGTGAACGATACGTTCTTGTCGATATACAGACCTTCCACTTGATGGAAGAAGCAGTGGGCACGGGCAGTGATGGCCTCATTGCGATAGACGCGTCCCGGACAAATCACGCGGATGGGAGGTTGTGTGGTATCCATCACACGTGCCTGCACCGAACTGGTATGGCTCCTGAGGATAATGTTCTTCGCCACATCGTCAGGATTGGTTTCCACGAAGAAAGTGTCCTGCATGTCGCGTGCGGGATGGTCAGCGGCGAAGTTCATCTTGGTGAACACATGAAGGTCATCTTCCACCTCAGGACCATCGGCAAGGGTGAAGCCCATGCGTGAGAAAATGTCGATAATCTCGTTGGTCACAATGGAGATGGGGTGACGTGTACCCAGACCGATGGGGTAGGCGGTGCGTGTCAGGTCGAGGTCGTCATCCAGACTGTCTGCTGAGGCGAGAGACTCCCGCAAAGCATTGATATGCTCAAGGGCAGTCTGCTTCAACTCATTGATTTTCATGCCGATAGCACGCTTCTCTTCTGCGGCTACCGTACGGAAATCGGTCATCAGGGCGGCTATCTCACCCTTCTTGCTCAGATATCTTACGCGAAGTTGCTCTATCTCCTCTGCATTAGAGGCTTGGAGCTCCTGCACTTCCTTCAGAAGTGCCTCTATTTTCTCAAGTAACATTTTCCTTTGGTTTAAAAACGGTGCAAAGGTAATATTTTTCAGATAAAATAGGAAATATATCGAAATAAAGTTGTACTTTTGCCCCTAATATCATCACAAATATAGTGAACACCTCTGTCCTGTCGGTTGAGGTGTACAAGGGATTAAATGAGAATTATGAGAAAAAGCGCGATGTTCTTTTTCTGTATGGTCTGCCTGATGCTCGGCATGACCATAAGTTGCAAGGACAAGAAACCTGAGGTGCTGACGGATTCCTTGTCTGGTGATACAGTGGTTGTGCCCGACACGGTCGACACGGTGGCAATAGACACCGTCCCTGAGGATGCTATGGACAGCCTCATCTCGGCTACGCCCATGCCTGTCACGGCAGACGAATTGTTTGATGATTTCCTCTTCAACTTCACAGCCAACAAAAAACTGCAATATGAGCGCGTCAAGTTCCCCTTGCTGGTGACCGATGGCGACAGCGTGTCGACTATTGACCGCGCCGACTGGAATCATGAGCGTTACTTCATGAAACAGGAGTTCTATACGCTCATCTTCGATGACGAGAGTCAACTTGAACTGGCGAAAAACACCCAACTCGACAGCATCGTGATTGAGAGAATCAACCTCCATGCCAAATCGGTGGAGCAGCATGTGTTCAACCGTGTCAACGGACAGTGGATGCTCACCGAGATTGTGCGCAACAACACCTATCAGAGTCCCAATAGGTCGTTTCTTGACTTCTATGAGAAATTCGCTTCCGACTCACTCTTTCAGATACAGAGCATGAATGAGCCGGTGAGCACCGTCCTGCCCGACCCTGATGATGACTATACTATGATTGAGGGTGACTTCTATCCAGAGCAATGGCCAGAATTCAAACCCCTTGATTTTCCTTCTGATGTCATCTACAATATCCTCTATGGACAGCAATACCGCAAGAGCCGACAGAAACTCTTCGTGCTCAGGGGTATCTCCAACGGACTGGAAGCAGAGATGACCTTCAAACAGATAGAAGGGCGATGGAAACTCGTCAAGCTTATCAACTGACCCATCAAGTTTATGAGAGACATCAGAGATTTCAACCTGAAAGAGTACAACACGTTTGGCATCAATGCTGTTTGCCGCCGCTTCATCGAAATTGAGAAAGCCGATGAGGTGACACCGCTTGTTTGCTCGCTTACCAGCGACGATTTGCCATTGCTTATCATCGGCGGTGGAAGCAACCTGCTGCTGACTGGCAACTTCGACGGTACTGTGCTCAGGTCGGCCATCAAGGGAGTGGAGTCGTCAAGCGAGGGCGGCTATGTGCTGCTGCGCTGCGGCTCGGGTGAGACTTGGGACGATATCGTCAGACATTGCGTCGACCATGGATGGTATGGAGCAGAGAATCTCTCACTCATACCGGGCGATGTGGGAGCAACGGCTGTGCAGAACATCGGGGCTTATGGTGCCGAGGTGTGCAATCTTATCTGGAGCATCGAGGCTGTGGATATGGTCACCGGACTGCAGGAGACCATCAATCCCAGGGAGTGTGCATATGCCTACCGCGACAGCCGTTTCAAGCATGAATGGAAAAACAAGTATTTCATCACAGCAGTCACCTACCGACTCTCTGAGACCTT